>JANXZT010000061.1 GCA_025355395.1 Betaproteobacteria bacterium | reverse complement strand
CGGTCATCTTGTGCAGCATCGCCGGGCGCGTGATGCCGGCGCTGTTGACGAGGATGTCGACCCGGCCGAAGCGCTGGTGCGTCGCCGCCACCATCGCGTCGACTTCGTCGCGGCAAGACACGTCGCAGCGGTTGGCCATTGCTTCGATGCCGCTGGCTGCGAGCTCGGCGGCCAGCGCCTCGGCCCTGTCGAAGGCGACGTCCGCGACACAGACACGCGCACCCTCGTTGGCGAATGCCCGGACGACAGCCTCACCGATGCCCTGCGCCGCGCCTGTCACGATCGCCGTCCTGCCCGCCAACTGCATCCTCAGCCCTCCTCGCGCACGGTTACGCCGCAGGCGCGTACCGCAGCTACTGTGCGGGACTGTGCTCGAAGCGGCCTTGATCCGCATCAACGAAGGTGCCGCCAGACCAATTCCTGTTCGGCGGATGGGTCAGGGTGGCACGAGGCGCCTTGATCTGCCTCAAGGCGGTCAGCATATCCGAAGCACAGAATCATCAATCGACTTGCGCTGCAAAGCAAGAGGTGGAGAGGAGACGATGGAGCGTTCGTTCGCACGCGAGGTCGAATTGCTCGGCAAGGGCAACGGCGAGATATTCCACGGCGAAGGCATCCTCGCGGTGACCAAGGCCCTCCTGCAATCCGGCGTGGGTTACGTCGGCGGCTATCAAGGCTCGCCGGTGTCACACCTGCTCGACGTGATGGTGCAGGCGCGCGAATATCTCGATACGCTCGGCGTGCACGTCGAGGCCTGCACCAACGAGGCGGCTGCCTGCGCGATGCTTGCGGCATCGGTCAACTATCCGGTGCGTGGCGCGGTGACCTGGAAGTCGATCGTTGGCACCAACGTCGCATCCGATGCGCTGTCGAACCTCGCGTCGCCCGGCGTGCGCGGCGGCGCGCTGATCGTCGTCGGCGAAGACTACGGCGAAGGCTCCAGCGTCGTGCAGGAGCGCACGCATGCGTTCGCGATGAAATCTTCGGTCTGCCTGCTCGACCCGCGGCCGGACCTCGCGCACGTCGTGCGCATGGTCGAGCACGCGTTCCCGCTGTCCGAAGTATCGTCGACGCCGGTGATGCTCCAGCTGCGTATCCGCGCCTGCCATCTGCAGGGCAGTTTCGTGTGCAAGGACAACGTTGCGCCCGCACTGTCGACGCGGCATCTCATGGCGACGCCGGCGCCGCACAACCCCAGCCACATGTCGCATCCGCCGTTCACGTTCGCGCACGAACGGCTGAAGGTCGACGAGCGGCTGCCTGCCGCGCGGTGCTACATCGTCGATCACGGCATCAACGAACTCTTCGAAGGAGACATCGACGACGTCGGTCTCATCGTCCAAGGCGGGCTTTTCAACAACCTGATGCGCTCACTCGCGACCGCGGGGCTCATCGGCGACCGCGGCGCGAGCCGGCTGCCGATCCTCGTGCTCAATGCGACGTATCCACTGGTGCCAGACCAGCTGGTCGCGTTCTGTGCCAACAGGCGCGCCGTACTGGTGCTCGAAGAGGGACACCCCGAGTTCATCGAGTTTGAGCTTGCCGCCGTGCTTGGCCGTGCCGGCAGCACGTGCGCTGTCCGCGGCAAGGCGACGATGGCCAAGACCGGCGAATACACCGCCGAGGTCATTGTGCGGGGACTGGAACGGTTTGCCGCCGAATTCGTCCCTTCGCTGTCCACGGCGAGTGCCGTTGCCTGGCGGGAAGAAGTCGACGCGGTCCGCGCCCGTGCGAGTGCGTTGCTCGCGACACCGGTACCCGTTCGTCCACCCGGGTTCTGCATCGGCTGCCCCGAGCGACCCGTGTTCAGCGCGCTCAAGCTCGTCGAGCGCGAGTTGGGCCCGCGTCATGTCGCCGCCGACATCGGCTGCCATTCGTTCGCGATGTTCGAGCCATTCTTCACCGGCAATTCGATCCTGGGGTACGGGATGGGCCTCGCCAGTGCCGCCGGCGTCGGCCCGATCAGCGAGAAGCGCCCGCTCGCGACCGTCGGCGATGGCGGGTTCTGGCATAACGGATTTCTTTCCGGCGTGACCGCCGCGGTAAAGAACGGCTCCAATTCCGTCCTGCTCATCTTCAAGAACGGCTACACATCGGCGACCGGCACGCAGGAGCTCGTGTCGACGCCCACGGCGGCCCGCCGCGACGACGCCGGCGGCGAGAGCATGACCGCCACGGACACCACGATCGAGAAGGTGCTGCAAGGTGTCGGCGTGAATTGGCTGCGCACCGTGCATAGTCATGACGTGTCGGAGATGAAGGCGACACTGGCGGACGCGTTCACGACGCCGGAGCGCGGGCTCAAAGTCATCGTTGCCGAAGGGGAATGCCAGCTGGAGCGGCAGCGGCGCCTGCAATCCTACCTTGCACGCCGGCACGCCGCCGGGGATCGCGTCCTGCGCGTGCGCTACGGTATCGACGAAGATGTTTGCACCGGCGACCACGCGTGCATCCGGCTGTCGGGCTGCCCGTCGCTCACGCTCAAGAATCCGGAAAATCCGCTGCGCGTTGACCCGGTGACGACCGTGAATGCGGACTGCGTAGGCTGCGGGCTTTGCGGCGAGCTTGCGCAAGCTGCGGCGCTCTGCCCGTCGTTCTACCGCGTCGAGGTCGTCACCCAGGGGAGCGCGTGGGAGCGATTCATCGCGGCGGTACGCTCGTGGGCAACTTGCGCGCTGCTGCCCCAATGAACGCGGCCTCCCCGTCGCCGCGGCGCGAGCCGCTGACTGTACTGATCGCCGCGTTGGGCGGCCAGGGCGGCGGCGTGCTGACCGACTGGATCGGGCATGCGGCGCGCGCGCGCGGGCTGATCGTGCAGGCGACTTCGACGCCTGGCGTGTCGCAGCGCACGGGAGCGACCACCTATTATCTCGAGATTGCCGCCTCGCCGGAGCCGGGCGCGCTGCCGCCTGTGCTGGGGCTCACACCGCTTCCGGGTCGCGTTGACGTGCTGGTCTGCGCGGAACTGCTCGAGGCCGCGCGGATGCTGGAGCGCGGCATGTGCACACCGTCGCGAACGACCGTCGTTGCGTCGACGCACCGGGTCTACACGACGCGCGAGAAGATGAGTGGCGGCGATGGTCGCTTCGACAGCGGGCGCATCATCGACGCGGTGCGTACGCTGTCGCGGCGCGCCGCGCTGTTCGACATGGAGGCGGTGCGTTCACGTCACCGCGCAGCGATCAGTGCGGTGCTGTTCGGCGCACTCGCCGGAAGCGGCGCCCTGCCGCTCACGCGCGCCGCCTGTGAGGATGCGATCCGCGACGCCGGAAAGGGCGTCGCCGCAAGCCTCGCGGCGTTCGCCGAGGCTTTCGACCGCGCGACCCGGAGCGAAGCAGCGGGAGCCGGCGGCGAACACCCAGGCGCCTCGTCGCCGATCATGGATCGCAATCTGCGACAGGTTGCCGAGGCGCCGTCGCTGGCCCCTGCGCTCGCGGTGCGGATCGCAGCATTACCCGAGCGCGTGGCGGAGTTCGCGCGCAGCGGCGCGGCGCAGGTGGCCGCATACCAGGACATCGGGTATGCCGCGCGGTACCTCGATCGGGTCGAGCGCATCGTACGTGCCGAGGCGATCGCCGGAGGCTCCGCGCCGTTGCATGACGTGGCGCGCGAAATGGCACGATTTCTTGCGCTGTGGATGTGCTACGACGACGTGATCCGCGTGGCATCGCTCAAGTTCCGTGCGTCACGTTTCGCGCGCATCCGGGGCGAGGTGCGGGCAGGCGAGGCCGACATCGTGCGTGTCTACGATTTCTTCAAGCCCAGCGCATTCGAGATCGCGGCCATACTGCCGCGCCGCTTGGGTGAATGGCTCGAGCGCCGGGTACTTGCCATGGCGCCGCTGCCGCATGCCGGCAAGGGCGTCACGCTGCAGACATCGTCGGTATCGGGCGCGCTTGCACTGCGCCTCGCCGCGGGGCTGCGGCCGCTGCGGCCGCACTCACTGCGCTTCGGGCGGGAGCAGGAAGAGATTGAAAAGTGGCTCGCAGTCCTGGAACAAGTCCTCGTCGTGCATGGGAAGGCTGGCAGCCCTCTGGCGCTGGAGTTGGCTCGGCTGCCGCGCCTGCTCAAGGGTTACGGCGATACGCATGCCGCCGGGCGTGAGAACTTCCAGCGTCTCGTGAGCGCGTATCGGGGATGCGGCGACGTCGGTCTCGCAGGCGCCGCCGAGGTCCTGCGCGCGACTGCGCTCGCCTCGCTTAACGATCCCGCGTGCCGGCCGCCAGGACCTCGGCATGGTGTGGACGACGTAGCTACCCGGCCACAGCCCGTGGTTTGGGTCGACCGCCGCTGAAGTCTTGGTGTCACGCCAGCTTCCGGCGGCCATTGGACTTTCGATCGCGGGAGCGCGGTATCCCAGGCCGCACCGCGGTTCGCTCGCCGTCCTGCCGCACCGCGGCCGTTGTCGCGCCACTTTGCTGGCGTTCAATCAGCCGCAGCATGGTGGCAAGCGTGATCGAGCTGAAGGTTGCCTTTGCGATTTCGTCGATTTCGGACAGCACCGCGCCGAGCGCCATGTCGACGGCTGTCAACTCCTTTGGTTCGCGCCGCTCTCGGGCACGCGGGTCGAAATCCTCGAACAGCTGGATGATGTCCATCAGCGTGAGGCGGCGTGCGTTGCCGGAGAATCGGTAGCCACCCCCGACGCCACGGACGGATTCGACCACACCCGCCCGCGCGAGCTCGGAAAGTACCTTGGCCAGATGGTGCGAAGAGACCCCGTATTTGTCGGCGATCTCAGCGGCAGAGATACGGCGCGCCGGATCGATCGCGAACTCGATCACGCTATAGAGTGCGAGCGAAGTGTTCTTCTGCAGTCTCATCGCACCCGCCCGCCGCGGGCCGTCGGTCCGCAGTCAGGTTTCAAGATCCATCTCCAGCGGGATGAAGAGTCCCGCCATCATGCCTTGGCTGCGGAAAAACGACAGGATCAGCGTGTTGTCGCGTGCCAGCATAGTGCGGAGCTTGCGCACCCCCGCTCGCCGGAAGCTTGCGCAGATCGCCTCCAGCAGCCGCGTGCCGATACCCGAGCGCCGGATATCGGGCCGGACGTCGATGGCGAACACCCAGCCGCAAGGCTGCGAGCCGAACTCCCAATCGCGCACTTCGCCGATCACGAAACCGACGACGCGTCCACCCGCGTCCGCCACCAGAAACTTCCGCCCGGCCTGTTCAGCATCGCCGTAGCGCCGATAGACGGACCGCCAGTAGCTCCGCTTTTCCAGCCCGGTCACTGTCGCGTCGATCGCGATGATCTGATCGAGGTCGCCGCGACGTACCGGTCGGACGATGATCGAGTCCGGAGCCGCGCACGAACCTCTGGCGCTGGTGGGTCTGCCGATCAACCTTCTTCGTGGCGATGCTCGTGTCACCCGTATCTCGAAAGAATGATGCAGATCAAATCAATACCCGCATTCCGGTACCAGAATAGCTCTTATTGGGCGGATTCTATCCGCTTGGGCGATGAGTTGCTCGACAACCCGCGAGTCCAGCAATCCTACCTCGGATTGTGACGGCCATGCGATCACAAAACCAGATCTGCGGATCGACCCCGGTCACAAGCTGCCGCGGTGTGACGCGCGAACTCATTCCAACACACACTCGGAGAAGCAGATGAAGGCATCACTCGCCGCAGGCGCGACCGCAGCCGCCAAGCTTACTGTCGACCGCGAACGCACGATCGACTTCATGGGCGAGAAGGCACGGGTATACGCGACACCGATGCTGGTACGCGATATCGAGGTCGCATGCCGCGAGCTTCTCCTCAAACACCTCGATCCCGGCGAGGACTCGGTCGGCACCCGGATCGAGCTCGATCATCTCGCCGCGACGCTGATGGGCATGCCGGTCGAGCTCAACGTGACGGTTGCCGAGGTCAAGGGCCGCGCGATCACGCTGGAATTCGACGGCCGAGACAGTGTCGACGCCATCTGTCGCGGCAAACACCAGCGCTTTGTCGTCGACGTCAAAACCACCGAGGCGAGGCTGGCGGCCAAGGCGGCCAAAGCGGGTCTCGCGTGAACGCGCCGGGCCGTCCCAAGCGCGAACACCGGAGTGCGCAGCACGAAGGTAATTCAATCAGCGTATTACGTGACGGCACTCGACGCGTCCCGACGTACTGCTACCAGTGCGTCGCGGGGCCCGACTTGCTCACCGTCAAGGTGGTCGATGGTGTGGCCACGGAGGTCGAGCCGAATTTCTGCGCAGCAACCGTCCATCCCGGCGGCGGGAAGGTGTGCGTGAAAGCATTCGGCTTGGTACAGAAGACGTACAACCCGAATCGCGTGCTCACGCCGATGAAGCGTACCAATCCGAAAAAGGGCCGCGACGAGGACCCGGGCTTCATGCCGATCTCCTGGGACGAGGCGTTCGAGCTGATCGCCGCGCGCCTGCATCAGGTGCGCGGCGAAGGCCTGACCGATGACTCGGGCTATCCGCGAGTCGCGGCAAGCTTCGGTGGCGGCGGCACGCCGCAGTCGTACATGGGCACGTTCCCCGCGTTTCTCTCGGCGTGGGGCGCGGTCGACATGGGCTTCGGGTCGGGACAGGGCGTGAAGTGCTACCACTCGGAACACCTGTACGGTGAACTCTGGCACCGCGCGTTCACCGTGTCGCCCGACACGCCGCTCTGCGATTACCTGATCTCCTGCGGCGCGAACGTCGAAGCGTCCGGGGGCGTAGTTGGAGTCTGGCGCCACGCCGAGGCACGCGTTCGCGGCATGAAGCGGGTGCAGGTCGAGCCGCATCTCTCGGTCACCGGCGCGTGTTCGGCACAGTGGGTACCGATCAAGCCGAAGACAGACGCGGCGTTTCTTTTCGCGCTGGTTCACGTGCTGCTGCATGAGATTCCGCACGAGCGGCTCGACGTGGCATTCCTGGCGCGGCATACCGCCTCACCGTATCTCGTCGGGCCGAACGGCTATTTTCTGCGCGATCGCGCGACGAAAAAGCCGCTGGTCTGGGATGTCGATTTAAACGTAGCCGTACCTTTCGACACGCCCTACGTTTCCGAGGCACTGGAAGGCCGATTCGAAGTCGACGCGATCGAAATCGGCCCGGACGAAGACGTGCAGGGCGAAGGTCGGTTGGTCGGCGAAACCGCGTTCGCGAAGCTCCTCGCGCACACGGCGCCGTATTCGCCGGAATGGGCCGAGCGCATCTGCGACGTGCCGGCCGATACCATTCGCCGGATCGCGTTCGAGTTCATCGATCACGCGCGAGTAGGCGCGACGATCGAGATCGAAGGCATGCGCCTGCCGTATCGCCCGGTGGCGGTGAGCCTGGGTAAGACCGTCAACAACGGCTGGGGCGGTTACGAGTGCTGCTGGGCGCGCACCATGCTTGCGGCGTTGGTCGGCGGCCTCGAGGTGCCTGGCGGAACGCTGGGCACGACCGTGCGGCTCAATCGACCCCTTTCCGAACGGCTGAAGAGCGTGCAGCCAGGCCCCGACGGCTTCATGGCTTACCCGATGAACCCCACCGACAAGGCACACTGGTCGGCAAAGCCGAACATCCGCAACGCGTATAAGACGATGGTGCCGCTTTCGGGCGACGGACCGTGGAGCCAGGCGCTCGGGCCGACACAATTCTCGTGGATGTTCCTCGACGAAACGCCGAAGGGCCTGCCGCGCGTTACGGCGCCCGACGTGTGGTTCGTGTACCGCACCAACCCGGCCATCTCATTTTGGGATACGGCGGCGCTCGGACAGAAGATGTCGCGCTTCCCCTTCGTGGTCGCATTCGCCTATACCCGCGACGAGACGAATCATTTCGCCGACGTGCTGCTGCCCGACGCGACCGATCTCGAAAGTCTGCAACTGATCCGCATTGGCGGGTCGAAATACGTCGAGCAGTTCTGGGACCATCAGGGTTTCGCGCTGCGCCAGCCGGTCGTCGCGACCAGTGGCGACGCGCGCGATTTCACCGACATTGCCACCGAGCTCGCCCGGCGCACGGGACTCCTCGCCAAGTACAACGCGTCGATCAACAAGGGAGCGGCCGGCGTGCCACTCAAGGGCGCGCATGGCGACTTCTCGCTCGATCCCGAACGCGCGCACACGCGCGATGAAATCTGGGACGCCGTCTGTCGCGCCGCGAGCGC
>JANXZT010000051.1 GCA_025355395.1 Betaproteobacteria bacterium | reverse complement strand
TCATCATAACCCGGCCTCAACTCCTCAAAGACGACCCCCAGTTCGCCAAGGAGTTTCTCGCTGCCTACGCCGAGGCCACCGACTGGGTCATCAAAAATCCAGGTCAAGCAGCGACGCAATGGGCCGCCGCGGCCAAACTCGATCGCAAGCTCGTCACCGGCATCACGGAGCAATACGCCAAAGTCGTGTTGTGGTCGCCGAACGCCCAACTCTCGGCAGATGGCTTGAAGAGCGTCGCAAAATCCATGGTGCTGCTCGGCAACGTGAAAAAGGATGGCATCCCCTGGGCCAAGATCATCAACCAGGACTTTCTGCCCGCCGCCGCGACGCGCATCGACGTCACAACCCTCTCCGGACCCTAGCGTTTCATGCACGGCAATAGCCATTGACTTCAACCACTTCAACGTACGCCACGCGATGCTTGTCATAAAAGGCCTCACCAAAACCTTCAGGACGGATGGAGATCGCCAGGAGTTCACGGCGATCTCCGACATCTCGCTCGACATCGAGCAAGGTGAGTTCGTTTCGATCATCGGTCCGAGTGGGGCCGGGAAGAGCACGCTGTTGGAGATCATGTGCGGGCTGTCCGGGCCTACGTCGGGAACGGTCAGCGTCGACGGGCACGCGATCGTCGAACCCTCCAGCGAGATCGGAATCGTGTTCCAGGAGGACGCGACATTCCCGTGGCTCACCAGCCAGCAGAACGTCGAATTCGGACTCGAGTTCTGCGGGGTCAAGGACAAGCATGAGCGAGCCACGCGAGCGGAAGAGATGCTCCGCGTGGTGGGCCTCGGTGGTTTCGAGCATTACTACCCGAGGCAGCTTTCGGGAGGCATGCGGCAACGTGTGAATCTCGCGCGGGTGCTCGCTTCGGTGCCCCGCGTGATCCTGCTCGACGAGCCGTTCGGTTCGCTCGACGAGCAGACCCGGTTGAGCGTCGGCGACGAATTGCTCGAGATCTGGCGCAAGACCGGTCCGACCTTCATTCTCGTCACCCACAGCCTCCAGGAAGCCGCGCTGATGTCGGACCGGATCGTCGTCTTGCGTTCCAGGCCGGGCGCAATACAGGAGATCGTCAACAACCCGCTGCCGCGGCCGCGATCGTCCGGGCAGCTCGGCACGCCCGAATTCAGCGACCTCGTGGGCCATCTGTGGCGCGCGTTGAAGGCGGGTACGCCGCGGTGATCCGGCTCTCGTTCAACGCCAAGGTGCGACTCACCCAGCTTGCGGGGATCGCGGTGCTCCTCGGCGTCCTCGAGGTGCTGACGCAGACCAAACGCATCGACACCTTGACGGCATCCCCGCCGTCACGGATCGTCCAACGGATATTCGAAATGGCGATGGAGGGGAAGATCTGGGGCGAGTTCTACGTGACGATGCTCGATATCTTCGTCGCCCTTACGCTCGCCATCACAGCGGGAATCGCGATCGGCGTCGTCCTGTGGTACCGGCCGCGAATCTATGATGCGATTTCGCCGTACCTCACTGCTTACTACGCGATTCCGATTTTCGCCTTCTATCCCGCGTTCATCAGCATCTTCGGGCTGAACCAGATTCCGATCATCCTGATCGGCGCGGGATATGCGGTCGTCGCCATCATCGTCTCGACCGTGACGGGGCTCCGTGCGACGCCGCGTATCTTCGTCAGGGTCGCGCGTAGCTACGGGATCGGCCGCGGCACGGCATTCCGGCGAATCTACCTGCGGGCCGCGGCACCCTCGATCTTCGGCGGCATACGGCTGGGAGCGAGCTACGCCCTCGTCGGCGTGATCGCGTCCGAGTTCATTCTCTCGCCTGGCGGCCTCGGTTACCTCGTCGGATTCAACTACAACAACTTCAACACGCTCGACCTGTACGCGACCCTCGTGATCATCATCGCCATCGCGACCATATTCACCGGTGCCTTCCGCAAGCTCGAGAACATGGCCCGGCGAAACGGATGACGGCCCCACCGGTAGTGCAATCGCCCCGGAGCGCCGACACGCAGAAGCGTGTGGCGCTTACGCCCGCGCGCATTGCGCGGCTGGCGGTGGTGCCGGTGATCCTCATCGCGATCTGGTACCTCCTCGTCGCCGTCTTCGGCTCGTTCGCCATCGCGCCGCCGCATGCCGCGGTCGGCGCGATCGTCACCGGATTCCGCGAGGAATGGCTTTGGCCGGCGCTATACATCACGTTGTCGACCACGATTAAGGGATTCGTCATCGCGTCGGTCCTGGGACTCGGAATCGCCACGGTCATGGGGCTCAACCCCTTCTGGGGCGCCGTGCTCGAATCGCCGCTGGTGTGGCTGTACTCCATCCCGAAGGTCACCCTCTATCCCGTGTTCCTGCTCGTGCTCGGGCTCACCACCGAATCGCGCGTCGCGTTCGCCGTCGCGCACGGCTTCATTCCGCTGACGTTGTTCGCCTACAGCGGGATGCAGACGGTCACGCCCGTGCACCGCAGGGTGCAGCGCCTGTATCGGCTCGGCTGGTGGAGTTCAATGCGTCGCATCTATGCGCCGGCGGCGTTTCCTTCGATCATCGTGGGGCTGCGTTACTGTTTCAGCCTCTGCATGGTGGGTGCCGTCGTGGCGGAGATGTTCGCGGCCTACAAGGGCACGGGCTATCTCATGATCCAGACGATGCAGCTGCACAAGGTGCCGCTTCTGTTCGGCCTCACGACCGTGCTCGTCGTCTTTGCTTTGGCGGTCAATGCGTTGTTCGTCGCCTGGGAGCACCATGCGCTTCGTCGCCGGGGTGTCACCGATGGCTAGGGAGCCGCTACACCGGCACTTCGCGCGCGGCAGGTCGATGCGCAGGATGTGGGCCGCCTGCTGCAGTTCATGGCCGGACCACGGCCC
>JANXZT010000049.1 GCA_025355395.1 Betaproteobacteria bacterium | reverse complement strand
AGAGGCTGCTTGGTGGTGGATGATCGAGTACAACGAAGTGCGACCACACGATTCCCTCGACGGCATGACGCCGATCGAGTTCCGTCAACACAAGGCCGAAAGCTCTACTTTAGAATTGTCCGCTTGACGGGGGAGCTTACGAAGGCACGCAGTTCACCGGCAACGACTGGCAAGACTTCCTCAAGGCGCACGGCTTGGTCAGCAGCATGAGTCGCCGCGGCAACTTCCATGACAACGCCGTGGCCGAAAGCTTCTTCCAGTTGCTCAAGCGCGAACGCATCAAGCGGAAGATCTTCGTCACCAGGGACGAAGCGAAGTCCGACGTGTTCAATTACATCGAGATGTTTTACAACACCCGTCGCCAGCATGGACACAACGACGGACTATCTCCGATAGAGTTCGAAAAGCAGTTCTCAAAACGAGGCTTCTACGTATCTACAGAAGCCGGGGCGATTCACCGACCTTGTGACCAGGTCACGCACGGCCGTTTCCGACCCGAAGTGGTTATTCGACGACCAAAGGTAAGTAGCGACCCGAGGCGGACACCATGGGTTGAGATCCCCGGCGCGATGCGCTTGAAGCGCGAGTCAGGTGGTGCGAAAGCTTAGACGACATCGCTCGGCGTCTTCATTGAAGCAGCGAGAATGCGCCATGCGCCATAGAGAATTGCCGCGCCGATGGAGCCCAGAATTACACAGATCGCTACCGCGAGTATCGGATACGAAATACGCGACCAGTCCGCATCAATGGCGAGCGCAACGCCGCAGAAAACAAAGAACGCACCAAGCAGTGCCGCGGCAAGTGAAACAAGGTATTGGATTGACTTGGGGGCCTCATCATTGAGCGTGGCAGCGCCCCTAGGGAAGAAGATGTACTGCAGAAGGTGGGGCGGAGGCGTCTTCCCTTCTTGCCTGAGCCGATGAGCGCGGATCCGATAGGCCAACGTTCCATTCGAAATTTGGAACAGAACGAATGCGGACCCGACACCCACCCACATCGAGTAACCGGCACGTATCACTGCGTAAGTGACGCTGGCTGCTATTGCTGCCCAAAAGGCCAAGTATGCAGCTAGTAAGACGCCTTTTTTCATGTCGCTTAGTGTCCAAGCAAAGCAGTCATAGGCTGCAGCCAATCATATGTCAGTAGAGGGTAAACGCGCCATAGCTAATGAATCGCCCCGCCTTTCGTAGACACCTGGGGCGATTCAACGCAGGCATGAAGTCGAGCAGTGTTTCTATGCTCATTGGGACAGCAACTTGCGCGAAAAGTCGCGCTCAACAAACAGGTCGCGACTACCGCTCCACGCTGTGGGTAGCCGCCACAAGTCTGCATCGCCGACGACCAGTACGCGCTGGGCGCCAATCAGGGCTGCTCTCAGTGCGGGACTGACTCGCGATGGCGTTGTAACAATCCAGTGCGCGCCCATGCGCGTGAAAGCGGCACGCCAAGCCACTCCGCTGGGATCCTGGTCGGCAGACCTGGCCAGCGGGCTCAGCGTCTGGTCGTGCCATATGGTGAAGTAGCCGTGGCCGGCGGATTCAGCGTCGAACGGATTGCCCGTGAACAACACCGCAGTCTGTTCGGGCTGTGCGCGAAGATACGCCGAGATGCGTCGCTCGGGTGCGAACTGTGTGATCGTCGTGGTAGCGCCGGAGACGATTCTTTTCTCAAGCGCGCCGTCATGCAGCATCCAGTGCGCGTCCGTCTGGAACGCAAGGTTCAGACATGTCAGCGACACCATTAGAGCGATGACAGCGCGACGCTGGATGGTCGCGATCACTGCGCCTACCATCGCAGGCAACAGCAACATGAGTCCAGGTTGCGCATAGCGCAGGTACTGAAGTTGCAAGAATGGCAGTAGCGCTACAAAGAGGCCAACGAGTGCGATGGCACGCGTTTTGTGATCACGCCACGCAAGCAGGAGCGCGCCTAACAGCGCAACCGGAACAAAACCTGCGCCACCAGCGAGGATCTCCCCGTATCGCGAGGTGTCGAATGTGATCAACCAAGGTAGGTTCCACGTCCAGCCCGCATTCCAGCGCGGGTCGATCACATTGACCGCGTCCAACGCGGGCGATCGGAACCACGCGTTGTAGAGCGGCAGGATCGGATTGCCTGTCAGGCCCCAGGCGTAGGCATAGCTTGATCCGCCGACC
>JANXZT010000245.1 GCA_025355395.1 Betaproteobacteria bacterium | reverse complement strand
ACCAGCGCGCATCCGAAGATCAACGCGACGAACACCGGATCTTCGGTGCGCAATCGTTGCATTGCCTTCTTGTTCACCGGCCACACGCCGCTGTTTTTGGCGAAGGACACCTGGAATTCCTCGTCGAGGTAGGCGTTGATGAAGTACATTGCGGCCGCTGCGTTCTTCGTGCCCTTCACCACACCAAGCCAGCCCACCTTCAGCACACCGGTCTTCGTCGCGTTGATCTTCGGATGCGCGCTGGTGACGTTTGCACCCGCGAACTTGACCGCGCGCAGGCACCAGCCGGCATGCGCGACGGCCGCATAGATGTCGCCCGCCTTGAACGCGGCGACAACGTCCCCGCCGGCCTTCCAGAATTTGGCCCCCTTGATGGTGCCGATGAGATCAAGTCCCGGCTTGACGTTGTTGGTGTCCCCACCGGCCGCGTATACCATTCCGGCGAAGTTGGCGAGGCCGCCGCCGCCGGTGATGTCGGCCAACATGACCCGACCCGCGAGCTTGGGATTGGCGAGGTCCTTGTAGGTAGTCGGGACCGGGATACCGAGCTCGGCGAACTTGCCCTTGTCGTAGCAGATGACTTCCTGCGTCGTCCAGTTGCCGACCGCATTAGGCATCTGTTGCCACGGCTCGATCTGGCCGGCGTTGGGGATCGCGGTGTAGTCGAGCGGGACGATCAGGCCGCCTTCGATGACTTGGTCTACCTGGGCGTCGAGGATTTCCACGACATCGAACGGCGGCTCACGACCGCGCGCGGCGATGATCTTGGCGAGGTTGTCCTGCGGGCTGCCGATGACGAACTCGACCTTGCCGCCCAAGGCCTCGACTTTCGGCGCGACGTATTTGGCAAGATCATCGCGCCATGGCCCGCCGAAGGTCGCCACCCGCAGCGTCACGCCCTCAAACGGTTTCGCCTGCGCCTGCGCGCCCTGTGCCCACAGACCCGCCGACAGCGCCATGATCGCACCGGCGAGTGATGCACCGCAAGCCTTGAGAAATCCGCTCATGCCTTTTTCCTTTCGGTCGACGCCCTTCGATGCCGCCGGCGGCACCGGCGACCACTCACTGCAACCTCCGCTTATCGGCGCGAATGCACGACAGTGTCCAGTCCGATGACTCGTTGGACGAGCAACAGCGCGATCAGCGAAAACAGGATCACCAACGACGCGGATGCCAGCACCGACGGATTGAAATCGGTTTCGATGCCGAAGAACAGTTCGACCGGATAGGTGACGAATCCGGGAGCGGTCAGAAACATCGCGATCGGTACGTCCGAGAACGATACCATGAACGCATAGAGGGCACCGGCGTGCACGCCGGGCATGATCGTCGGCAGTGTCACCCTGCGAAATGTCCGCCACGGGCTCGCGCCCATGCTGAGCGCGGCCTCCTCCAATCGGTAATTGAAGCGCTGCAATACCGAGACCACGGTGCCGATCACGTAAGGCGTCGCCACGAACAGGTGACCGAGGTAGAGCCCGATGAAAGTGGCATTGAGAAACAGGCCCGTCGCATCGCCGACGACATAGTAAAGTCGCAGAAAGGCAACCCCCGTGACGACCGCCGGAATTTGCATCGGGGCACGGAAGAACGCGAGAAACAATGATTTCCCCGGAAGCTTGCCGCGGACCATGCCGAGCGCTGCCGGAATACCGAGCAGGCAGGCACCGAATGCGACGGAAAGCGCGAGCATCAGCGACAGTCCGAGCGCGCGGAAATGCGTCGCCGGAATCTGTTTGTACCATTGCAGCGTGAGGTCCTGCGGCGGGAACACCACGCCGGAGTACACGGTCGCACCGTCGAACGAAGATCCGATGACGACCGCCATCGGCGCCAGCAGGAAGATGTAAGCCCAACTCACCCACAGAACTTTGGCGATCGCCGCGACGGACGGCCGCTGCCAGCCCCTCGACCGCCCGGCTAACAGCGGCACACCCGGATCGACAGTGGCCGCGCGGGTCATTGGGCACCCTTGGCGCTGCGCGCCTTCCCGCCAAGCGGGAGCGAGCCCTCCTTCGGGCGGCCGAGCGGAAGGCTCATGCAATCACCAACCGCGCGGCGCGCAGGCGCTTCACCAGGAATACCGAGACGAGGTTGATCACGATCACCGACACCAGCAGCACCGCGGCGAACGTCGCGCCCATCCCGTATTTGGTTTCGACGATCACCGAGCGCTGAATCAGCACCGGAAGCGTGAACACGCGTCCGCCGCCGAGCAGCGAGGCCGAGGTGAACGCGCCCATGCACATGTTGAACATCATCAGTGAGCCGACGATGACGCCGGGGAGGCTCAACGGCAGGATCACGCGCCAGAACACGCGTGGCCGGCTGGCGCCGTGGATGGTCGCCGCTTCCTCGAGCGAGGTCGGGATCGTGCGCACGACGCTGTAGAGCAGCAGCACGCCGAAACCCATCGTGAATTGCATCAGCCCGACCACGACGCCGGTGACGTTGCCGATGATCGTGTACGGTTGGTCGAGCACCCCGAGAGCCATCATCAGCTTGTTGAATCCACCGTCGGCGGCAAAGATCACGATCAGCCCGTAGACCTTGATCACGATCGTCACGAACGATGAGACGACGACGCCGGCCAGCATCACCATCGCCCATCGCGACCGCATCCGCGCGATCACGTAAGCGACGGGAAAGCTCATCAGTAACGTGCACAACGTGGCGATTGCCGACACCTTGACCGTGAGCCAGAGCGAACGCAGATAGAACTCATCGGTGAACAGGACTTCGTAGTTGCCAGCGCCGATCGTCGGGGACAACATGCCAAGTCCCAGATCGGACGAGAGGCTGCCGCGCAGGAAGGTGAGCTGCGACGCCGCCAGGAGCACGAAGCTGACGACAAACGACGGGATCAGCAGGTAGTCCCAGCGGATATTCATCAGGTGCGTAGCGGAGAGGAAGCGGCGATCATCCGGCGCTGAACCTCGGGTCGTTCTTCAGGTCGCGAAGACTGCGCTCGATGAATTCGCGGCGCGCGGTACCCAATAGCGCATCGCCGCTGCGGACGATGTCCATCACCGCGCCGGTCAGTGGCTTCATCAGCTTTTCGTCCTCTTCCGGCGAGCGCAGGCGAAACGGCATCACGGTGTCTTGCACGTAGGTGGCGACTTCGCCGCCGGCAAGCGGCAGGCGCGGCAATTCAACGCCGCCCTGCACGGCCTTGATCCCGTTGCGGATGTTGCGCCGGAGGATCGCAACTCCACGATCCGACGAGCCGAGATTTTCCGCGCCGTGCGTTGCCATCGGTCCTATCGAAACCTGTGCTTCGTAATCGCTGGGGTCGCGCTGCATCACGTCGTACGGGCGCAATTCGGTCTGGCCGTCGAAATCGACCGATTGCAGTCCGACCAGCTCGCGTTTGCCGCGCTGATAGGGATCGATCGCCGGGCCGAAACTGCGATAGGCAATGATCATGCAATGCGTGTCGTCGATCGCGACGGTCCATTTGGTGATGCTCGCCCGCTTGAAATACTTCTCTTCCTCGGCATCTTCCCAGAACGCGCCGACCTGGCTGAAATTCGGATACGTCGTTTCCTGGGTCCGCACCCAGATCATTTCCCTCCAGCGATACGTGAGCGTCGCGTAGACCCGGGCGGGTGTCTCGTGAAACTCGAGCATTGGCATCACCTGCCACGCGGCCTCGAACTGGAAACGGTTGAGGCGCGAATGCAGGAACACCGTGTGGACCGGGTCCATCGTGTTCTCGCATACCTGCAGCCAGTTGCACGGATACACGATCTTGTACGGGACGATTTCCGTCCCGGGCAGGTCGTTGATCGTGTCGTAAAGCGGAAACGGCGGAACATCCGCTTCGGGGCCGAGGTAGGCGAAGAGCAGTCCGCGCCATTCAATCACCGGGTACGCACCGTGGCAGGTACGCTCCTTGATCCTGGAGTGGGTCGGCTCGCCGGGTGTTTCGAGAATCGTGCCGTCGACGTCATAATGCCAGCCGTGATAGCAGCAGCGGATGCCGCGCTCGGCCAGGAACCCGAATTCGAGCGACGAATTGCGATGGCTGCAGTGCAGGTGCAGCAGGCCGTAATTGCCGGACAGATCGCGGAACGCGACGAGATCCTCGCCGAGGATGCGCAGCCGCACCGGGACGCCCTTGCCGAGTTCCTCGGTCATACACACCGGTTGCCAGAAGCGGCGCAGGTATTCGCCGCATGGCTTGCCTGGGCCGACGCGCATGAACTCGGGGTCCGGCTCCGGTCGCTGATTCTTGGCGTGACCGACGTAGCGACCGCGCGGCGGCGTAACGATGGCCTTCTGCGCGCTGCTGTCCAAAGCATTCACTCCTAGGATCGGGTCGATCACACCGACGGCCGGAAGGTTGCGCGGAGGGCGCCGCGAAACATTCACTCCGATCGGTTGATGCTTGAGGCGAAATATAGTTTACTAGCAGGCACGTTGCAATACTAAGTCATCGCTGCGTGATTTGTCTGGGTGCGCTCACGCACCGAAATAGCCGACGGAGGGTCAATGGATCGTGTAACGCTGATAACCGGCGCCACCAAGGGCATCGGGATGGCCTGTGCCGAGGCACTCGCCGCCCGCGGGCACCGTGTTGTCGGCCTCGCACGTCATCCGGCACAAGGCGACTTTCCGGGCGAATTGCACGTGGTCGACGCCGCCCACCGTGGCGCGATGGGCGCGGCAGTCGCGGCGCTTGCCCGCGAACATCCGTTCAATGGACTGGTCAACAACGTGGGGTTCGTCGCGCCGCAGCCGCTCGGATCGATCGACCTCGACGTCTACGACCGGACGTTCGAAGTCAACGTGACGACCGCATTGTTATGCGCGCAGGCGCTGGTGCCGACGATGAAGTCGCAACGCTTCGGCCGGATCGTCAACATCGCCAGCGAAGTGGTGTTGGGAATGACCCGACGCACCGCGTACGCGGCGGCAAAAGCCGCGCTGATGAGCTTCACGCGAACCTGGGCGCTCGAACTCGCGGCCGACGGCGTCACCGTTAACAGCGTGTCACCGGGCCCCGTCGATACGGACCTCTTCGCGCTCAACAATCCGCACGGAAGCGCAGAGCGGCAGCGCAAGATCGACCGGATTCCGATCGGCCGCATTGGCCAGCCGCAGGACATCGCCAATGCCGTAAGCTTTCTCATGGCGGCCGAAACCGG
>JANXZT010000006.1 GCA_025355395.1 Betaproteobacteria bacterium | reverse complement strand
GCGAGGAGCGCGATGCCGCCTTTGTCGGCGGTGCCGTAGATGCCGTTCGACAGCGCTGCGATCGGGATCTTCTGCGCCTCGTTGTAGAGGACGCAGTCGACGCGTCCTCGCTTGAGGCTCTCCGGATCATCGGCCGAGACGTTTCTGAGCGTCGAACCGTGCACGAACGTGTAGCGAAACTCGGGCGCTTTCCTGTGGGTGTACCAGGCGGGCGGGATGTATTCGCGGATGATCTTGTCGAGCTCATCGCGCTCCTGATAATTGGCCGAGACGACCCAGCCGACCGTCGGCGAGCCGCCGTCGATGGGGATGGCCGGCATGTCGATGAGGAGCGCCAGCTCGCACACGAGCAGGTTGAACGTCTTGCCGCCGCGTCGCTCGCCGGCCGCGAGCGCCAAAGAGCAGTCGCGTGGGCGCCCCTCGCGAAGGTCGCGCAGGAAACCAGCGAACCAGCGTGTGAACTCGATCTGCGACTCTTCGAGGTCGATGACATGGAAGCGGGGCCGCTCACCGGTGAACCGTTTCTCAATCCGATCCCACCGTCCTCCCGCCGCCAGCAAGATCTCCTGGGTCGTCCGGCGGCGAAGCAGGAGCGCCAGGTCGAGCATCCGGCTCTCGCTCCGCGTCGCTCGCTCCAAGTCGTGAAGTCGCCGGGAGGGCTCCGTGGAATTCTTCGAGCTCTTCAGCATCGCACTGTGCGGCTCCGTAGATGCGCCCCTCGATGGCGTCGAGCTTAGCTTCGACGAGAGCCTTGGCATGGGTCATCCCGAGCTTGGCGACGAGGTCGGCGACCAGGCGCGTTTTGCGTTCGGGCTCGATGGCGGAGTTGCGGATGACCTCGTCGAGCTGAAGGACCAAGCAGCGCTGGCCCCAGATGAGCGCACGCGTCGGGTCGGAAGGGGGCGGGCCGAGTGCGGCGACCTGCGCTTGGCGGGCCGGATCATGTTGCACGAATGCGCCGGACATCTCGGCGAGGAGCCGCAGAGTCGAGGTGGCAGCGGTCCAGGGCCGGACGGTTCTGGTGGTGCCGTCCGGCAGTGTGAGGGTCTCTCCCCGCATGGCGATGGCGTAGTGTCGCTCGACGATGCGAAGCGCCTTTTCGCGGCGGTGGGGCGCGTCGTCCAGGGTTTCTTCCCGCCAGCGCGCGTGGATCTTGTGCCGCAGGTTGCGCGCCCGACGGAGGGTGAGTCCATGCTTCTGCGAGATGGCGCGGTCGACCTGCCCGCTCGGGAGGCCGGCGGCGAGACGATCTTCAATCTCGTCTAGTATCACCTGATTGAGAGGCCCGCGCGCGCCACGCAAAGCCATCAGACCGCTCCGTTCGATGCCCGCTCGGCCGCGAGTTCCTCGAAGCTGCGGCCGTCGCCGTCGAGCGTTGCCTTCGCCGACGTGAGCTTCTCCCAGCGATCGACGATGACGTCGCAGTACGCCGGATCGATCTCCATGAGGAGTGCGCAGCGCTCGGCCTGCTCACACGCGATCAGCGTCGAGCCCGAGCCGCCGAAAAGATCGAGCACGCGATCGCCGCGCTTCGGCGATGAATACAGGATGGCGCGCGATGCGAGCTCGACCGGCTTCTCGGTCAGGTGCATCATCGACTGCGGATTCACCTTCTTCACGCTCCAGACGTCAGTGGCGTTGGTGACGTCCGGGTTGAACCAGTGCGCGGCGCCTTCTTTCCACGAGTACATGCACCACTCGTGGTTGCCCATGAAGTCCTTGCGCGTCAGAACCGGGTGTTCCTTCACCCAAATGATCGCCTGCGAGAAGTAGAGGCCGGCGGCCGCGATCGCCGGCGGGTAGTTGCCGCAGTTGGCGTAGCCGCCCCAGATGTACGCGCTGCCTCCTGGAACCAGGGCGCGCGAGAGATTGCCGAACCACGCGAGCAGGAGCCTTTCGAATTCTGCCGGCGGGAGGAAGTCGTTCGTCAGCGGCCGATCTTTGGCGCGCATCGGTCCCGTCGGTTGCGACTTCTGGGGGTGGCGCGCCAGATCGAGGCTCTGGTGGTGCATTCCGCGAGCGCCTTTTCGCGGCATCGACTTGTGCGCGACGTCGATCTGACCGGCGCGTGCGGCGGCGATCGCGTTGTTCGAGCGCGGCTCGACGCGGACGTTGTATGGCGGGTCGGTATTGGCGAGCTGCACCGGCTGCCCCGCGAGCAAGCGATCGA
>JANXZT010000561.1 GCA_025355395.1 Betaproteobacteria bacterium | reverse complement strand
TAGACCTCGCTGGTCGACGCTTGCAGCACTTTAGCCTTCACCCGCTTGGCGAGGCCCAGCACATTGATGGCCCCATGCACGCTGGTCTTCGTCGTCTGCACGGGATCGAGCTGGTAATGCACGGGTGAGGCCGGACAGGCAAGGTTATAGATCTCGTCGACCTCGACGTAGAGCGGAAAGGTGATGTCGTGCCGCATGAACTCGAAGCGCGGATTCCCGAGCAAATGCGCAATGTTCCCGCGTCGGCCGGTGAAATAATTATCGACGCAAAGTACCTCCTGTCCGCGCTCGAGCAATCGCTCGCAGAGGTGGCAGCCAAGGAACCCTGCACCACCGGTTACCAGCACCCGCTTTTCGTAGAGCCGTCCCATGGTTCGTTCCTGTCGGTTGTCCATTCCTTGCATTGCTCGCGATCGGGGTGGGAGCGCTCGTCGCCGAGGAGATTCTCGGCGAGACGCGGGCATTGCTCGAGCCGTTCCGTTTTTCACGCTACGCGTCGGGTCGATTGCATCCGACGTCCAACAGTCCGTTTCCCTGGAGCTAGCCCCGAGCTAGCCCTGCACGATCGCAACACTGAGTGCCAGTGCGTCTCTCAATCCAGCTCGACGTAGTGCCGCCGCCTGGCGTCGATCGCCATGTCGGTCATGCAGCGATAGCTCGATAACGGCAGCACATCGAGTCCGACCATCAGCAAATCTTCGCGCACGGAGGCGAGCGCGGGGTCGGCAAACGCGCGGAAGAGGCCGCGGCGCAGGCGCTCCACCAGATCGCTCCCCGCGGCGATTCGCGTCACATAGGGTAGGCCCGGGGCGTGCGCGGTGCGACCGACGATGCGCGTGGCGGCGATGGCATGCGGCCGGCAGCGAGAAAATAGCGCGTGGGTCACGCAGTCGATCGCTGCTACGTCGACCTCGCCGCGTCCGATCTGGTCGAGGCTCTCGGAATGGCCGCCGCTGACGCTGACCGCGCCGAAGAAGCGCCCGTCCTGGGCGAGGGGCGCGACAAGGGAGCGCAGCGCGTTGTAGCCGGAGTGCGAAACGCGGCCGTTGATCGCGCACCGCGCACCGCGAAGATCCTCGATGTCCGCTGCCTTCGAGTTCGCCGGAACGACGATCCAGCTGCAATAGTCGGGACCCTCGCAGCCCGGCGCGGCGTAGCGCGGTGTGGCCAGATACTGCAGTTGGTCGGCCCATTCGCCGACCAAAGGATAGCCGCAGGTTTGCGCAAACAGGAGGTCGGGCGCACTCCAGAGCGCATGTAACGGCACGCCGCGATCGAGCCGATCCGGAACGTCCGCAATGCCTTCGGCACGAAAGGCGCAGGCGAGACCGCTCCACCACGCGTCGACGCTCTGGCGCAACTCGTGCGGGTCGTACATTGGCAGGCCGACCCTCATGGTGCTCGGGGCGCGCGATCCGGTGTCGATACTTTGGCTCGCGCCTGCCGCGCCGTCGGGAGGGTGATGAATTCGCGGCTTCGGGCTGAAGCTCGCATCATGCGCACTGGAAGACGATGGGCCATTGCGGCACAATAGCGCCAACCTGACCTTTGGTCGACAGGTCGATCCCACCTTCAAGGAGCGATGGCAGTGTCCTGTCTCGTGAGTTCCGAAGATAAAGGAGCGCCTGCAATCGGCCGTCAGGCAAGGCGCGAGACCGAGACAGTAGCCCATGCTACGGTGAGGGTGAGCAACCGCACGACGGCCGCTCATTTTTGCCAACTGAGCGCGAACTATCGAGCGAATTCACGAGACAGGACGCTAAGATGAGCAGCACAATTCCAACATCCGTTGGCCATATCGTCATCGGCGCTGGCATTCATGGCCTGTCGACCGCGTGGCATCTGGCGATGGAGCTTGAAGCCCGGGGCAAATCGGGGAATGACATCATCGTCCTCGACAAGACGGGTCCCGGAGCCGGTGCTTCGGGAATTGCGTGCGGTTGCGTCCGCAACCTGTACATGACCGAGCCGATCCACGCCATCCTGCGGCATTCGGTGGATGTCTGGACGTACGATCCGGTGGCTTTCGGCTTTCAGCAGGTCGGCTATGTGTCCGCGGGCGAGGCAAACCAGGCGTCCGATTACGAGAAGCTGCATAGAAGTCAGGCGCGGGTCGGCTACCCGTCGGAGCTCTATCAGGGAATGGAGGCCAAGAGCTTCCTAAAAAAGATCTGGCCCGATTTCAAGACCGACGGTATCGATGTCGTCTTGCACGAGAAAGTCAGCGGCTACGCGGGCACCCGTCAAGCGATCGCCGGGCTCAGCCAGAAATGCCGGGACCACGGGGTGCGCATTTTCTCCGGTGTGGAAGTGTTGGGCTACGACACCACCAGCGGCCGGGTTTCACGCGTGCGCACGAACGTGGGCGACATCGCCTGCGAGGTGGTCGTGCTGGGTCTCGGTGCATGGACGCCGAAGCACTGGGCCATGCTGGGCAAGGCAATGGCGATCGAGGCGCGCTACGCCGACGGGCAAGCGGTGCGCAAGGACATGTGGACCTATTGGCGCCTGCTCGAAGGTGAAGTCTATGTCGACCAACCGTACCGCACCGCCCAGGACCTCGATCCGCCGGTGCTGCACGTCGAGCTCATGAACACTCCGGTGATAGATCCCCAAACCGGCAAGATGCTGGCGGATCACCTCTACGTCTATTGGAAAAATGGCGCCGAGCGCATGGACCGTCCTGGCGTGCAGGGCGGTTCGATCCCGATCAAGATCGGACCGCAGGCCGTCACGGACCCGTACGGGCACGACAATGCCGAATATCAGGCGGAGCCCGAGTTCGCCGATTACCTGACGGCGGCGATGGGCCAGCTCATGAACCGTTTCGAGGGGTCCCGCAAGCAATTCCGCGAACGTCCAAACGGCGGCATCGGCGCCTTTACGCCGGACAACGTTCCGATCTTCGACTGGATCGCGCCCAACGTATACATGATCGCCGACAGCAATCACGGCTTCAAGATGACCGGCGTCGGCAAGCTCGTCGCCAAGCTCCTGGTCGGCAGCCAGCCCGTGGCCGAGCTCACGCCCTTCGGTCTCGACCGCTTCGCCAACGGCAGGACTTTCGGCGCCAGCAACAGCCATTGTCCGTGGGTATGACGAACCCAACGGAAAAGTCGATGACCTCCGACGTCACGGTACGGAAGGGTCTGCTCGACCGTTTGGCGGAGGGCCCGGTAATCTGCGCCGAAGGTTATCTTTTCGAGCTCGAACGGCGCGGCTATGTCCAGGCCGGCGCATTCGTGCCCGAGGCCGTGCTCGACCATCCCGATGTGGTGGCGCAGGTTCACCGCGACTTCGTTCACGCCGGATCCGACGTGGTCGAGGCGTTCACCTATTACGCTCACCGCGAAAAGCTGCGCCTCGTCGGCCGCGAGCATCAACTCGAAGCGATGAACCGGCATGCGCTCGACATCGCCAGGACGGTCGCGCTGGAGACGGGCGCGTTGTTCGCTGGCGACATCTGCAATACCAACGTCTTCGATCCTGCCGATGCGAAAAGCCAGCAGGCGTCCCGCGCCATGTTCGAGGAGCAGGTCGCCTGGGCCGCCGACGCGGGTGTCGATTATGTGATCGCGGAAACCTTCTCGTATGGGGCCGAGGCGAAGATGGCGCTGGAAGTCATCAAGGCCGCGGGCCTGCTGGCCGCGGTGACCATGACCATCCACCGCGAACCCGTAACCCGCGATGGCCTGACACCGGAGGATTGCTGCAAGATGCTCGCCGATGCCGGCGCGGATGTGGTCGGGCTCAATTGCATCCGCGGGCCGCGCACCATGTTGCCGCTGATCGCTAGGATCGTGCGCGCCGTGAGCGTGCCGGTGGCGGCGTTGCCGGTGCCCTATCGGACCCATGATCTCGAGCCGACGTTTCAATCGTTGCGCGACGCCAACTGCGGCTGCATTCCGGGTGAAATGCCGTTTCCCGTTGCCCTGGAGCCGTTCACGTGCAACCGGTTCGAAACCGCCGAGTTCGCGAAGGCTGCGTACGAGCTCGGGGCGCGCTATATCGGCTTGTGCTGCGGGGCAATGCCGCATCACATTCGCAGCATCGCCGAGGCGCTGGGGCGCCGGCCGCCGGCGAGTCGCTATTCGGCCGATATGTCGAAGCATGCGTATTTCGGGAGCGACGCGCGCCTTAAGCAATCGAACCAGGACTACGCCCGGAAGCTGTGACGTAAACGTCGGTGGCGCGGACCGCCTGCTTCCATGCTCGATCTCAAAGCGCTGCGCGTCTTTCTCACCGTCGCCGATCTTGCGAGCATGACGGCGGCCGCCAAGCGCCTGCGCCTGTCGCAGTCGGCGGTCTCGCAGGCGATTCGCCAGCTCGAGGAAAGTATCGGTGCGGTGCTGATCGATCGCGAGCGGCGTCCGCTAGCGCTGACCGCGGCCGGGGCCGCCCTGCGCCAGCGCGGCGCCGCATTGGTGGCGGAAGCCGAAACGCTCTACAAGGCGGTGCGTGAGCAGGCGGGCGGCGAGGCGCAGATGCTGCGGATCGGCATGGTCGATTCGTTCGCTGCGACGATCGGCCCCTCGCTCATCAAGAGCCTGTTGTCATCCGCGGTGCACTTGCACGTGGCGTCGGGCCTGTCGCCGGGTTTGGGCGATGCGCTCAAGGCGCGCCGGCTGGACATGATCGTCACGACGGATTCACCGGAAGGGACGGCGACCCTCGAACGCCATCGCCTTCTGGCCGAACGTTACGTGCTGCTGCTGCCGCGCGCGCTCGCCAATGCGCACCCGGCGGCGACGATCGAGGAGCTCACTGCACGCGCGCCGCTGGTGCGCTTCAACATCGATTCGCACATCGGTCTCACGATCGAACGCTATCTGGGTGACATCGGCGTCGTGCCGCCCCATCGGCTCGAGATTGATACGGCGGACAGCCTGGTGGCGATGGTGGCCGCCGGGATCGGGTGGGCCCTGATTACGCCACTTTGCCTGCTGCAATCGCGTGCCGATCCGCAGGCCGTGACCGTACAGCCCCTGCCGAAAAGCGGACCAGGCCGCGAGCTCATCCTGCTGTCACGGCGCGGTGAGTATGGTGACCTGCCGGAAACCATCGCCGCGACTGCGACCGGCATCTTCATCCGCGAATGGCGGCCACAACTGGCGCGATTCGCCGGGTGGCTCGTCGACGCGGTTGCGGTGGCGTGCTGAGGATTACTCAATTGCGTGACGCCGGGATTTTTGGGTCGTCGTCCCCCGAAGGCGGGGGCCCAGTGGCGTTCGTCGAAAGACGCTGGGGTCGCCGAATCGCGGCGACGCCTTCGCGGGAACGACGAAAGTCTTGCGATCGCCGTCACTTATTTTCATTATTTCCAATAATCCGGACACTTTCGACCACCGGGCCAATCCTTCGCTGCGTGAGCAATCGCGGCAATCGCGCCCGGCTAGCGTAAAACGATGGCGAGGCTATCTGCGGTCAGCCACGCTGTTTTAGAATCGCGCTCGTCAACGCCGACAAACGCAGGCGTTGCTTTCCTTCGGCGTCGAAGTTCGCCGGATTGAGCCATCGCGTGTAAGCGTCCTGCAGCGCGGGCCTCTCCTTGTCGATCGCTGCGTACCACGCGGTATCGCGATTGCGACCCCTCACCACGGTGGCCTGGCGAAAGATGCCTTCGAACGACAAACCCAGTCGCTGCGCGGCCGCGCGGGACGGCGCGTTGAGCGCGTTGCACTTCCATTCGTAGCGCCGGTAACCGAGATCGAAAGCTCTTTCCATCAGGAGATAGAGGGCTTCGGTGGCAGCAGGGGTACGTTGAACCAACGGTGAAAAGGCGAGATGGCCGACCTCGATCGAGCCATTGCGGGGATCGATGCGCAGGTAACTTGCCACACCGACCGCTTTGCCTGTGGCCTGGTCGACGATCGCAAAGAACAGAGGATCGGCGCCGTTGCACACGCCATCCATCCAGTGTCGATAGCTTTCGAGCGTCGCGAAGGGCCCATTGGGAAGATAAGTCCACATCCTCCCCTCGACATCCAGCGCGTTTGCGGCGTACAGCGCTTCAGCATGCAGCCTCGTATCAAGCGGCTCGACGCGACTGAAGCGTCCTGCCATCGGCTCGCGCGACGGAGGTCGTGCTCCTTCCCAGCCGGCAACAGTCACGCCGATGGGTTGCCCAAGTTGATTCGTGTCGTGCGTCATGCGCGTGACCTGCCGGCTACTGCGAAGATGCGGGACGCCGAAATGCCGGTATCGTCGTCCCCGCGAAGGCTAAGAACCCGGTGGCGTCCGGTCGAAAGACGCTGGATTCCCGCCTGCGCGGGAATGACGGGAGTTTTTCGGCAGCGGTCACTCATTGTTGCAATCCTCAAAGATGCAAAACACGCTATGGGGGCGGCGCGACGTCGCCCCCATATTGCGCCGCCGACGCGCGGAGGGTGTCCCAAGCGTCACGCGTGAAACTGCGGGCGACCATCATCGTGAACGAGGACGCCTCGGGCCGATAGAAAAGCGCATTGACATGGCCGAAGAGGCTCTGCGCGCAACCGCCGACAGGGAAGGCACGCAAATGAAAGTCGAGCGGACAGTTTTTCGCAAGAACGGTGGCGGCATGCGCGCCGCGGATGGTAAACGCGACGCGGCTGGCCGATACGTCGAAAAGCGCGCCGCCGTGGGCGTTGAGCGCATCGCGCTTGGCCTCGAAGTCCATTAGTGATGACGATGCTTCGGCGCCGGCGGCGTGCACCAGCAGCCAGGACCGGGGACCCAGCCACAACGCCAGCAGCGTGCCACCGCGTACCGTGGTATTCGCAACCGTCGGTACTCGAACGCCGAACAGGTTTTCGACCTCGTCGCTGAATGGTGCACGCGTCGGATCGCCTTGCACATTCCATGCAGTCGCGATCGCGATTGGTGCAAGTACAAGCGGCGCCGGCCCGGCATGCGGGTCCACGGGGATGCCACTCGCGATCCGGTCCTGATCAGACACGAAGCCGCGCTCCTTCCGGATCGATGAAGCAAGGGGGGCCCACCTTGACTCGCACTCGTACGTTGGCGAGCGGCGAAAGTGCCCATAGCACTTCGCCGTGCCGCGCGCGACCGTTGGCCAAGAGTGCAAGCGCAATCCACGCGTCGAGGTTGGGGCTATAGCACCACGAGGTCACGTGCCCGAGCATCGGATTGGGCAGCGCGTGATCGGGGTTCGCGACGATCTTTGCCGCGCGTGGCATCCGTGCGCCATCGAGTGCGGTCAGCCCCACCAGTTGCCAGCGATCAGGTGCCGTCAACGCCGGGCGCGCGAGCAGCGGCTTGCCGATGCACCACTTGGCCGGATTGACGAGCTTGCCCATGCCAAGATCGTCGGCCGTGGTGCGGCCGTCCGCCTCGGGACCGATTACGACATGGCCTTTTTCGATCCGCAACGTACTCATCGCCTCGGTGCCGTAGGGCATGATGCCGGCATCGTCGCCGGCTTTGATGATCGCCTCCCACATGGCGCGGCCGTGATCGGCTGGCACATGGATTTCGTAGGCGAGCTCGCCCGAATAGCTCATCCGAAACGCTCGCGCGGGAACAAGTCCCTGCGCGGTCCGCACGTGACACGTCGCGACCGCGAGAAACGGAAACGCCCCGTTGGAAACGTCGATGTCCATGACCTTGGCGAGGACCTCACGCGCCTTCGGCCCCGAGAGCGCTGCCGCCGCCCACTGCTCGGTCACCGACGTGGCATACACGTCGAGATTTCGCCACTCCGCTTGCAGCAGGTATTCGAGCTGCTGCATCACCCGTACCGCGTTCACCGTGGTCGTGGTCATGAGGTAGTGCGTGGCGGACAGGCGCGACGTGGTGCCGTCGTCCATCACCAGGCCATCATCGCGCAGCATCACGCCGTAGCGGCAGCGCCCGAGCGCAAGCGTGTCCCACTTGTTGATGTAAACGCGGTTCAAGAGCTCCGCAACATCGCGTCCCTGGAGCTCTATCTTGCCCAAAGTCGAGACGTCGACGAGGCCCACGTGGGTGCGCACGTTGCGCGCTTCGCGATTGGCGGCATCGTCCTCCGTTTCACCGGGCCGCGGATACGAGTGGGGCCGCTTCCACAAACCCGCGTTCACAAATCGCGCGCCGTGCTCCTGGTGCCAGTCGTGCATCGCCGAATAGCGTGTCGGCTCGACGTGCGCCGCAGTTTCGTGCCCCGGAAACGCGCCCAGAGTCACAGGCGTGTACGGCGGACGAAAAGTGGTCGTGCCCACTTTGGGGATCGGCAGGTCGAGCTGCTCCGCCATCAGGGCGAGTCCGATGATGTTGCTGGTCTTGCCCTGATCGGTGCCCATGCCGAGCGTGGTATAGCGCTTCAGGTGCTCGACCGACACATAGCCTTCGCGTGCCGCCAGCGCGATGTCGTCGACGGTGACATCGTTCTGGAGATCGACGAAGCGCTTCGCCGTCCGGCGCGTTGCGGGCACCGCCCACAACGGCTGCAACGCGGTGCCGTCGACGCCATTGGTTCGCGGCGAATGGTGCGGTGAGGCCATCATCCCTGCGCCGGGAATCGCGGCCGCTCCGGCGGCGCGGCCCTCCATGACCGCGGCGGTGGGATCGAAGCAACCATTGGCGGCGCCTGCCGGCAGGATGGGCAAGGGCGAGATGTCCGGAACAAAAGTGGCCAACGGCTCGTCGTAACGGAGCTTGCCCCGCGCCTGGGAAAAAAGATGGACGGCGGGGTTCCAGCCACCGGAGACACACACCAGATCACAGTCGACACGCGTCGAGCGTCCTCCGGCGAGCGTTGCGACGTCGACACTTGCAACCCGACGGCCGCCACGCGCACCGATGATCGCCGAGTCGGGGAGAATCGCAAGACCCGAAGCGCGGGCGTGTTGGTGCAATCCGCGAGTGAGCTGTGACGCCGGGCGCGCATCGATCACAGCAGCTATAGCCACACCGGCGTCATGCAAATCGAGCGCGGTGAGGTACGCGCTGTCGTTGTTGGTGAAGACGACGGCGCGCGTGCCAGGCCGCACGCCATAACGTCTGGCATAGGTGCGCGCAGCGCCGGCGAGCATCGTGCCGGGGAGGTCGTTGTTGGCGTAGGCAATGCCGCGCTCGATCGCCCCGCTCGCCAGTACGACGGACTTCGCCCGTATTTTCCACAAGCGTTGTCGGGGGGTATGCGCCGGCGGTTCGGAAAGATGATCGGTTACCCGCTCGATGGCGCCCACCAGGTTGCCGTCGTAATAGCCGAATGCGGTGGTGCGCGGGAGCAAGGTAATGTCATCGAAGCGCGCGCAATCCCGTACGGTATCCGCGATCCAGCGATCGACGGGACGATCGTCGATCGTCGCGCCAATGTCGCCAACACCGCCACCCCACGCGGCACTTTCGTCGCAAAGGATGACGCGCGCACCGGCCTTCGCGGCCGTGTGGGCGGCGGCAAGACCCGTGAGGCCGCCTCCCACCACCAGCACATCGCAGTGCGCGTACTGATGCTCGTAGTGATCGGGATCGGGCGCGAGCGCGGCGCGACCCATGCCGGCGGCGTGACGGATCACATGCTCGTATTTGAGCCACCACTTCGGCGTCGGCGGCCACATGAAGGTCTTGTAGTAAAAACCGGCGGGCATGAGGCATGACATCACGTTGTTGATCGCGCCTACGTCGAAGTGGACCGACGGCCAGCAATTCTGGCTCGCTGCGATCAACCCGTCATACAACGCCTGCATCGTGGCCTTGACATTGGGCTCGGTGCGGGCGCCCGACGCGGGCGAGAGCTGCACCAGCGCGTTCGGCTCCTCGGCTCCGGCGCTGAAAATGCCGCGCGGACGGTGATACTTGAAGCTGCGGCCTACGAGATGCACGCCGTTGGCAAGCAGTGCCGAGGCAAGGGTATCGCCCGCATAGCCCTCGTGTTGCACCCCGTCGAACTCGAACCGAAGGGCTCGCGTGCGATCGATGATGCCGCCTTCGGGCAGGCGATGTGGCTGCGTCAAGGCGACTCTCCGCCGAGTTCATCGCCCATCCGTGCGCTGCCAAGAATGTCGTGCGTGCGGGTATCGCGGCGAAGCTTGAACCAGCTGCGGCAGCCGGCGCTGTGCAGCCAAAGCTCGTCGTGTGGCCCGCTGGGGTTATCGCGCATATAGACGAAGGCTTCCCAGGCGGCTTCGGGCGCATCGTTCCCCGGACGCTGTACCGTCGCATCCCCGCCATAGGTAAATTCGATCTGGTTGCGGGGTCCGCACCAAGGGCAGGGGATCAGCAGCATGACGCGCTCGCGATCATCAGTGCCCGCCCGGCCGCCCGAAGGGCACTGAGCGGCCCCCTCGGGGGGCAGCGAACGAAGTGAGCGTGGGGGCTGTTCATACTAATGCGCCCACGGGTAGGGCCCGGCGCCTTTTTCGTCGAGCACGCGCCCTTCCGCAAAGCGCTCGAGCGTGAACGCGGCGTTGAGGGGATGCGGCTGATCGTGCGCGATGGTGTAGGCGTGCAGCCAGCCCGAGGCTGGCGTCGCCTTGAAGCCGCCATAACACCACCCGCCGGTCATGTAGAGACCGTTCACCGGGAGCTTGGCGATGATCGGACTGCCGTCCATGGTCATGTCCATGATCCCGCCCCAGGTGCGCATGAGCTTCATGCGTCCGAAGCTGGGAAAGAGGGCGAGGCAGGCCGCGACCACGTGCTCGATGATCGGCAGGTTGCCGCGCTGGGCGTAGGAATTGTAGAAGTCGAGATCGCCACCCATCACGAGCTCGCCGCGGTCGGATTGACTGATGTAGAAATGCACCGCGCCTGATGTCACGACGGTATCGAGCACCGGCTTCACGGGCTCGGTCACCATCGCCTGCAGGACATGCGATTCGATCGGAAGCTTCAGGCCCGCCATCGCTGCGACCTGCCCCGAATGACCGGCTACCGCAATGCCGATCTTCGGCGTGGCGATGTAGCCCTGCGTTGTTTCGACACCCACCACGGCGCCCGCTTCGACGCGGATGCCCGTGACCTCGCACTGCTGGATGACATCGACACCACGCGCGTCCGCGGCGCGCGCGTAGCCCCACGCGACCGCATCGTGGCGCACCGTGCCGCCGCGCGGTTGCAGCAGGCCGCCGTGAATCGGAAAGCGCGCGTTCGCGGAGCAATCGAGGTTGGGAATCCATTGCGCTATCTCGTCACGCGACAGGAATCGGGCATCGATGCCATTGAGGCGCATGGCATTGCCCCGGCGCATGGCCGCATCCATGTCCGCCGGTGAATGGACGAGATTCAGCACCCCACGGGCGCTGTACATCACGTTGAAGTTGAGCTCCTGGGACAGGCCCTCCCACAATTTAAGCGAATATTCATAGAAGTGGGCATTGGGATCGAGGTGGTAGTTGGAGCGCACGATGGTGGTGTTGCGCCCGGTGTTGCCGCCGCCCAGCCACCCCTTCTCCAGCACGGCGATGTTGCTCATGCCGTGTTCCTTGGCGAGGTAATACGCCGTGGCGAGGCCGTGTCCGCCGCCGCCGATGATGACGGCGTCGTAACGTGGCTTGGGCGCCGGGCTGCGCCATGCCAGCGGCCAGTGCTGGTGGTGGGTGAGGGCGTTGCGGGCGAGGGAGAAGATCGAATAGCGCATAGCTACTGTGTTGCGGATACATCACGACCGTATGAAACGTACGAGTGCGGCCGGTGGCGCCGGGCAGGTCGCGCGGAAGCGGTGAATGCTAACCGATTGTCTCCGGGCGCCGGAAGAGTATTAACGCTGGCAATGGTGAGATGAAGTTTTGCTGATGATGGGTTATTGCATCGCTACAGATGGAGAGCGGCGATTGGCAATCGTCCACTTGTCTCTCGTGACCGAGACATGTCTTGGCGAACTGTGTCAGAAGGTCCCTACCTCCGAGCGGCGTAGCGTGAAGCGGTGACCGAACCCACTCCAAAGATCAACTCTGACCCATCACAACTGCCAGCGACCGATCTCGCCTCCAACATCTGCGCCGCACCTACGCACTGTTGATCCAACGTCGCCGACGACCGCGCTAAAGGATCTGCGACAGAAAGGCGCGCGTGCGCTCTTTGGTCGCCCGGTCGAAAAGCTCCGCCGGCGGCCCGGATTCGACAATCACGCCGCCGTCGGTGAAGTACACCTCGTCGGCAATCTCCCGGGCGAAGCGCATCTCGTGGGTGACCAGGATGCAGGTCATGCCTTCCTGCGCGAGCTCCTGAATCGTGTTCAGCACCTCCTTGACTGTCTCGGGGTCCAGCGCCGCGGTGACCTCGTCGAACAGCATGACTTCGGGTCGCATGGCAAGCGAGCGGGCGATCGCCACGCGCTGTTGCTGTCCCCCCGATAGTTCGCCCGGATAGGCGTCCTGCTTGGCGGAGAGCCCGACTTTCTTCAGCAGCGCGACGGCGCGGGTGTGCACCTCGTCCTTCCCTTCCTTGAGGACATGAACCGGCGCCATCATCACGTTTTCCAGCGCGGTCTTGTGCGGAAACAGGTTGTATTGCTGAAAAACCATCGACACTTCCTTGCGCAACGCGATCTTTTCCTGGTCGGTCCTGAGCGAATGGACGTCGAAATTGGCGACGCGAATGCTGCCTCGGCTGATCGGCACGAGTCCATTGATACAGCGCAGCAGCGTCGATTTACCGGAGCCGGAGGGCCCGATGATGCATATCACGCCTCCCTTCGGCACCTCCAGCGACACGCCTTTCAGCACTTCGACATTGCCGAACGACTGATGTACGTCGCGGATGATGACAATCGGTTCGGTGGTGGCTTGTGTCATGGCGGAGGAATCAGATGTTGACTGCATATCTCGCTTCCAGGCGCACCGTCCAGCGCGCGATCGGGTAGCAGTAGATAAAGAACCAGAACAGCACGTAGCTGTAGAACGCCAGCAGCAGGCCCGGCCGGTTCTCGGCGCTCAACGCCTGCCGGGTCAAGGTCATCATTTCGCTGACACCGACGATCGAGACCAGCACGGTCGCCATGGTGAGGATGGCATAGAGATTCATCCACGGCGGCAGCATGCGCTTGATGCACTGCGGAAGAATAATCATCCACATCGTCTGGCGACGGGTGAACGCAAGCGATGCCGCCGATTCCCATTGCGTGGTCGGAATCGACTGCACTGCCCCGCGCAGGATCTCGGACACGTTCGCCATCACCGGCAGCGACAGCCCGAAGGTGGCCTTGATCCAGTCCGGCAAAGGGATCGTGACGCCGAAGACAGTGATCTGGAAAGGCAGCAGGAACATGCAATAGAAGAGCAGCACCAGCCACGGGGCGTTGCGAAAGAAGTGCGTCGCGAGCCAGGCGCCCTTTTTCACCGGCGGCAGCAATGAAATCTGGGCAAAACCGAGAAACAGTCCCGCAACGGTCCCCAGCGCCATGGCGAGAACGCTGATCGCGAGGTTGAAAACGAATCCGCGCAGCAAGAGCGGCGTCCACTTTAGAATCGTGGTCAGAATCGACGGCTGGCTTGGCTGGCCCTGCGCCTCTGCGATTCCGCAGCCGACCGCGAAGAGCACCAGCAGCGCCATGCCATGTGCCGCGCGGAGCCGGAGCATCGGAACGCCCGCGGCCCGCTCGATGGCCGCGGAGCGCGCGAGATGTGCGGCCATGGGCAGAAGCACCGGCAGGTCGGTGCCCTGCGGCAATGCATCGCGCCGGCGCGACCTTTTCATACCCCAAACCCCGGCACCCGGATCGCGCGTTCCCAGCGGTGCATGCCATAGACGAGGAATCCCACCAGCACGAAGTAAGAGATCAGCAGAACATTCATCATCACCGGCACATTAAGCTCGTCCGACCAGATCTGGCTGGACACGTACAGCATCTCCGGCACCGCGATCGCATACGCGAGCGTGGTGGTCTTGACCAGGTTCACCAGGTTGTTGTTGAGCGCGGGCAGACTTATGCGAAACGCAAGCGGCAGGACAATGAGCAGGTAGGTTCTAAGACGGCTGAACCCGAGCGATTCGGCGGCCTCGATCGTCGTCTTGGGAACCGCTTCGATACCGGAGCGGAAAATCTCGACATTGAAGGCGCCGGCGAAAAAGGACAACGATATGATCGCCCATGCCACGTTGCTCACCAGCGGAACCCCACCGCCGGATCCATCGGACGCATTTTTCAGCAGGCTGCCGATGCCGAAGTAGAAGAAGTAGAGCTGGACCAGTGGTGGGGTGTTGCGGAAAAACTGGATGTACCAGTGGACGACGTTGCGGGTGATGCGCAGCCGCGAGCCCTGGAGCCAGGCGCCGAGGATGCCGATCAGCACGCTCAGCACGATGCAGATCGCCGAGATCCGGACGGTCGTGAGGAAACCGCTGGCAAAGCGGCCACGATCGAACTTGTCGTAAAAAATCGTGAGGTTGATGCCGGTCGCTTCGTGCAGCCAGCGAAACCAATCCCAGAAGAGATCCATTGGCCGGGTGCCTAGGTGGGAAGCCGCAACACGTGGCTTATCGAATTGGGCGATTGCTCCAACCTGTCATTCCCGCGAACGCGGGAATCCATTTTCGCGACCCGAAATAAGTCCACGTCAAAGTCAAAATGGATCCCTGCTTCCGCAGGGATGACGGTGGGGCGCCGTCACGTTCGCAGGGATGACGGTGGGGCGCCGCCACGTGCGCAGGGATGACGGTGGGGCGCCGTCACGTTCGCGGGGGTGACGTCGCTGCGCGCCGTCACCTTCCCGGCGACGACGCCAAGAATCGAGCGGAGGTAACCCATCAGCGCAAACAATGTCTTGCAAGTCCACCTCCCGGCAGCTCAATGTTCACGGAGGACCGTCGACACTGCTGCCGCACCTAGGCGTCGTCGCTGCCGTCGGTCGCGTTACTTGTACTTGGCGGTCATTTCCTTGGCGAACGTGGTGGGCTTGAGGCCC
>JANXZT010000556.1 GCA_025355395.1 Betaproteobacteria bacterium | reverse complement strand
GCTGCGGTGCCGCCGCTGCGGGCGGCAACGAGTGCCGCGTCGAGCCGCTGGTCTGCGAGGTGGCCGACGTACTGGATGCGGCCGTCCCGGCCGATGACGATGTGCTGCGGCGTGACTCGAAGGTTGAATGCGGCGCCGACGTGTCCGTCTTCATCGAAAACGATCGGCATCGTGATGCCGACAGTCTTGCGGTACTTCTCGACCTCCTCCAGCGAGTCATTGAAGCCGATGTTGATGGCGATCACGGCCAAGTCGGGTCCCGCCGTCTCGAAAGCATGCTCGAAATGAGGCATTTGCTCGCGGCAAGGGACGCACCACGTGGCCCAAAGCTTCACGTAGACGGCTTTCTTGCCGTAGAGGGCGCCGAGATCGATTGTCCCACCGTCAATCGTCTTGAGCACGAGGCGCGGAGCGTCGGCACCGTCCAGGCCTCGTCCGGCCGATTCGGCCAGCCGTTGGCCTGATGTATCCCCCACGCAAATCGGCGCCAGCAGCACCAGGCCGAGCAGCGTCGATGCACGAAGCAGTGAATTGAGGTTCATCGCGCCTCCTAGTCCGTAACCGCGCGAGACGCGGGCTTCGCCTTGTCCTTGACGATGAACACCAGCATCTTTGCCGGCCTCGTGCGACTCGCATTCGCGGAAACCTGATGGATGTCATCCGGCCCTTCGTAGAAAGTCTGCCCGCGCCGCAGTGTCCGTGCGGCAGCGCCACGCACCTGCATGGACAGCGCACCCTCGAGAACGTACACGAACACCTGCGCATCGTGACGGTGCGGAAGAGAGGCACCTCCCGGCAGGTAGGTGACCGTGATCATCACGATTTCCTTGCCCGGATCCCCGACAAGGTTCTGGGTCATCAGACCCCGTACGATCGCATCGGACACTGGCGGCGCGTCTTGGCAATACGCCCCTGGCGGGCAAAGCGCGGCGGCGACCGCCACGCACCAGAGCCCCGACAGCGCGCGGCCGGCCCTTCGAGGCGGTTGGCGCTGCAGTGTGCCGCCGCATGAGGGACCGAGTGAGTCGTTGAATGTCATCCGTCCTCCGGAGACCGGTGCCGCCCCGAATATCGAAGGCGTTCCCCGGCAAATCGCACTTACGGTCCGCATCCCGATACGCCCGTGGAGTAAGACTAATCCCCGATGGGCAGCGTGACAAACATCGCCTCACTAAAGTTTCCGTCGCAGCGTGCGTCGAGCGGACGGAGCCATGCTCGGCAGGCCCTGCGTGGACAGCGACCTGGCACGCATTGCCAGGCCGCTCGAATGGCCGACCACGCGGCCACCGGACTCGGACCGGTCCACATGACTTGCCGCAAGACGATGTCCTTTTGGTCACAGTCCCTACGCTAAGCGAGCGAATAGATTTCGCCGGGCGCAATGAACCAAATCGCTGCGCCGAACCGCCTTGCATCTCGTCGGAATCCTGACTAATTTCTCACACGGGGACTGCGACGCGGCGACGCTCGATCGGGCGTGGCCGAATTCTTCTGTTTATGCAGGAATCCGCGGCATGCACCATTTTCGCCGAGCGAGTGCGCCACTCGCGCCGTTCGCCGCTGCCGTCCTCGTGGCGATGGGATTCTCCGACGCGCTGTGCGGGACCTTGCCGCCGGTGGTTCCAGAGTCTGCCGCGACCGGTGTTGCGCACGACTATCGCGACAAGCATTTCGACTACTTTGTATCCGGCAACCCCGCCGCGCCGCGCGCTGCGCGGACCACCTTCATGCTGGCATTGATGGGCGGAGGTGGCGCGGTCGACGCGGCGTATGTTGCGATCGCGAGGCACGCCGGTGGCGGCCACATCGTGATCCTGCGCGCTGTCTCGGACGACAGCTTTGATCCCGAGGATGGCAAATACGGCAAATCGTTCATGACGAAGTGGGGCCCGGTCGTCTCGGCCGAGACAATCGTATTCCACGACCGCGATGCCTCGTTCGATCCCCGCATCATCGCGAGATTGAAGGGCGCGGACGGCATATTTCTCGCTGGCGGCGACCAGGGAAACTACATTCGCTACTGGAAAGGCACGCCTGTGCAGGCGGCCCTGAACGCCCACGTGCTGGCGAATCGCCCGATCGGCGGCAGCAGCGCGGGCCTCGCGATCCTCGGCCACTACAGCTATACGGCGCTCGACGGCGGCAGCATGGAATCGAAGGAAGCGCTCGCCGACCCGTACAACACCGGGGTCACGATCGAAATCGACTTTCTCCACCTTCGCGGGCTCGAGCACGTGATCACAGACACGCACTTCTCCAAGCGCTGCCGCCTCGGGCGCTTGATCGTATTCATCGCGCGCATCAATAAGGACCACCCCGAAGCCGAGGCATTCGGGATTGGCGTCGACGAGCAGAGCGCCGTGCTCGTGGGTGCCGATGGCATCGGGCGACTCGCGGCGGGCTCAGCGGGCAGTGCGTGGGTGGTCGTGCCGGGGCGGGCTGCGTCGGTCCTTGCGGAGGGGCAGCCGCTCTCGATGGATGACATTCGTATTGACCGCCTGGACGGCCGTGGCAGCATCGATCTCGGAACTCGCCGCGTGTCGCATCCGGCGGCAATGACCGTGGACGCAATCGAACGAGGCGCGCCAGCGCGGATGTCGATTGCCTCGCCCATCATGATGCGCAACGTCGTTCCATCGGATGAGGACTGATCGACCCCGAGCACCCCGACGGAGCGCCTTTTCGCCGCGCTGCAAGGGCGGCAAGCCCGTATATGTGCTGGTATTGCTATTCGTCGTCGCGCATAAATAGCAAAGACCGAGGCCGGTGTTCTCGCACACACTCAGCGTGACCCGCCCTATTGGCAGGCCGTCGCAGCAAACTATATGAACCAAAGGCTTGCGATCTACAATGGCTCCCGCGGCCCGGTCCCCCATCGAGGTGCTGTCATGTTCCGCGCGCAACACGTTCTGGCCCTTGGCCTTGGCCTCGCGGCACTCGCCCCGGCATTCGGCGCAGCCGCCGTCGATCGCCTTGAAGTCCGCATCGTCACCGGCGCCCTGGGCGCGCCGGGCGGAGGCTACGTCGAGCTCAGGCTGCACGAAGCAGGCCGCGCCGAGCGCCACCTCTCGCTCGCGGGCGATGCGCCATGGCCGGCCGGATCGACCCGCACCGTCTCGGTTCCGCTCGGCGAGCCGCTCGA
>JANXZT010000235.1 GCA_025355395.1 Betaproteobacteria bacterium | reverse complement strand
CGCGCATTTCGTGGCCGATGACGGTAGCGTTTCCACGCCGCAATTGATCGAAGCGATCGGACGCGCGCTCAACACACCGGCACGACTGATCGCGGTGCCGACTCTCCTCCTGCGGGTCGCCGGCATGGTGAGCGGTCGCGGACCGCAGGTCGCACGACTCATCGATTCACTGGAAGTCGACGACACGTCCTTTCGAGACGCGACCGGCTGGAAACCGCGCCGCTCGCTCGAGGACTCTCTGACGACGACGGCGGCATGGTGGCGCACCCGCCATTCGATCTGATCGCAGTCACGCGTGGGGCGCCCGCTATAATCACCACTTTGGGTCTGGAAACTTCATGAGCGTGCGCGCCTCCGGCCGGCGGCCCGACGAGCTTCGCCCGCTGCGCATCACCCGCCATTACACGCGCCACGCCGAAGGCTCGGTGCTGATCGCCGCGGGCGATACGCTCGTGTTGTGCACGGCGAGCGTGGAAGAAGGCGTGCCCCATTTCCTCAAGGGTGGCGGCAAGGGTTGGATGACCGCCGAGTACGGCATGTTGCCGCGCGCTACCAACACGCGTTCGCGTCGCGAAGCCGCGGAGGGCAAGCAGTCGGGCCGCACCCAGGAGATTCAGCGCTTGATTGGGCGCAGCCTGCGTGCCGTCACCCAGCTCGATACACTGGGCGAGCGCACCATCAAGGTCGACTGTGATGTGCTGCAGGCCGATGGCGGCACGCGCTGTGCCGCGATCACCGGCGCCTGTGTCGCGGTGGCCGATGCCATCCGCTGGTGCCGCACACAAGGGCTTATCACGACCGAACCTCTCGCTGATTTTGTGGCGGCGGTGTCGGTGGGCATCGTCGATGGCGTGCCGCTGCTCGATCTCGATTACCGCGAGGATTCGGGATGCGATACCGACATGAACGTGGTGATGACCGGTGCCGGCGGCTTCGTCGAGCTCCAGGGCACCGCTGAAGGAACGCCGTTTTCCCGCGCCGAGATGGATGCCTTGGTAAGCCTCGCCGAGCGTGGCATCCGCGATCTCGTCACGGCGCAGCGGGAAGCGCTGGCGCAATAACGCCCACGCGATCGCACTGCGCCTCGGTAGGCGTGGTGCCGCTCTGATCGTGATCGATCGTCTCATTCTCGCCTCCAACAACGAAGGCAAGCTGCGTGAATTCCGCCGCTTGCTGGCGCCGCTTGGCATCGATGTCATTGCGCAATCGGAGCTCGGCATTCCGGAGGCGGACGAGCCACATGTCACGTTTGTCGAAAATGCGCTCGCCAAGGCACGCCACGCGAGTGCGCACGGGCGCCTGCCTGCCCTGGCCGACGATTCGGGCGTTTGCGTCGCGGCGCTCGACGGCGCGCCGGGGGTCGCCAGCGCGCGCTATGCCGGAGAGCCTAAGTCGGATACCCGGAATAATGCGAAACTCATTGCCGCCTTGAGCGGCGTTGCGGATCGCCGTGCGCATTATGCGTGCGTGCTGGTGCTGACACATCGCGCCGACGATCCCGAGCCGATCATCGCGGAAGGGCGCTGGCATGGCCGGATCATCGATACACCCCGCGGTGATGGGGGTTTCGGGTACGACCCTTACTTTCTGGACGAGGCGAGCGGGCTGACCGGCGCCGAGCTGCCGTTCGAGCGCAAGAACGAGATGTCGCATCGCGGCAAGGCCATGCGCGCATTGCTCCGGCAGATCACCGGTGAACGGGCATGACCACGGCTGGCGCGGAGAAGGTTGCACCCGCGGTTGCAGTCGCGGTTGCATTCGCGCCTGGCCTGGGCGGGCCGCACTTCGCCGCCTTGCCCCCGCTGGCGCTGTACGTGCACATTCCGTGGTGCCTGCGGAAATGTCCGTATTGCGATTTCAATTCGCACGAAGCGCGCGGTGGCATCGATAATCTTCCGGAGGCCGCGTACGTCGATGCGCTGCTTGCCGATCTCGAGGTCGCGCTGCCGGGCATCTGGGGCCGTCGCGTCAGTTCGGTGTTCATGGGCGGCGGCACTCCGAGTCTTTTTTCTGCGGGCGGCATCGATCGACTGCTTGCCGGCATTCGGGCGCGGGTCCCTCTGGCGCCCGATGCCGAGGTGACGCTGGAAGTCAACCCGGGCACGTTCGAGCGCGACAAATTCGAGGGTTTTCGCAACGCCGGCGTGAATCGCCTGTCACTGGGTGTCCAGAGCTTCAATCCCGCACACCTCACGGCACTCGGCCGGGTTCACGACGCGGACGAGGCGCGCCGAGCGGCCGATGCCGCGCTGGCGCTGTTCGACAACGTCAACCTCGATCTCATGTATGCGCTGCCCGGACAAAACGTCGAGGATGCGCGGGCCGATTTGCGAACCGCTCTGGCCTTCAATCCGCAGCATCTTTCGTTTTATCACCTCACGATCGAACCGAACACGCTCTTTCACCGCTATCCCCCGGTACTTCCGAATGACGACATGTCCGCCGACATCGAAGCGGCGGTCGAAGACGCGCTGGCGGATGCGGACTACGTTCATTACGAAACGTCCGCCCATTCGCGCGTCGGATACGAATGCCGGCACAACCTGAACTACTGGCGGTTCGGCGATTATCTCGGCATCGGGGCGGGTGCTCATTCCAAGCTTTCGCTCCCGGATCGGGTGATTCGGCAGGTCCGCTGGAAGCAGCCCGCGCAATATATCGACCAAATCGCCAGCGGCGCGCCGCTCATGGAAGAGACCGCGGTAGTTCGGGATGCGATCGGCTTCGAGTTCATGCTGAACGCATTGCGCTTGAACGCGGGGGTGCCCACGACGCTTTTCGCGGAGCGTACCGGTTACCCGCTGGCGCTCGTCCAGCGCGAGCTTGGCGAAGCAGTACAACGGGGCTTGCTCGAGCGCGATCCGACAACGCTGCGCGCGACTGCGCTGGGGCGCCGTTTCCTCAACGATCTTCAGGCGATCTTTTTGCGCGACGCCCCCGCCGTAAAATCGCCTGCGACGGTGCCGGTGGCAACACCAATTACTTTTCGGAGGGACCCATGATCGACGCCTTGTATGCGATGTCATTGAGCTCGGCGGCCAAGGAGATTGCGATCGGAGCGCTCACCGCGCGCGCGCTTGCCGAGGCGCAACTGCAACGGATTGTCGCGACCGATCAGGCGATCGAAGCATGGGCCCATCTCGACCCTCAGCACGTGCGGCGCATGGCAGAGCGCTGCGACGCGTCGTCCGACACCGGGCCGTTGCGCGGCATTGGCGTTGGGGTGAAGGACATCATTTGCACCGCCGACTTGCCAACGGAAATGGGCTGCTTGGTGTATGCCGGACATCGCCCGCGCGATAATGCGGAATGCATCAACCGGCTGCAGCACGCCGGTGGCTATGTATTCGGCAAGACGGTGACCACGACCCTGGCATTTCTGGATCCGGGCAAGACGCATAACCCCTGGAACCCTGCGCATACGCCGGGTGGGTCGTCTTCGGGATCCGCCGCGGCCGTTGCTGCGGGCCAGATTGCCGGCGCCCTCGGAACACAAACCAATGGCTCGGTGATACGCCCGGCCTCCTATTGCGGTGTGGTGGGATTCAAGCCGACCAAGGATGCGATTCCGTTTACCGGCGTGCATCTTTTCAGCGAAACACTCGATCAGCTCGGCACTTTTACGCGCAGTGTGGCCGATGCGGCCCGGCTGGCGAATGCGATCGCCGATCGCGGATTCGTGTCGTCTTCGGTCGCCGCCTTGCCTGCACCACCGCGGCTCGCCTATCTTGGCGACTATCCGTGGACGGCAATGGATTGCGATGCCGACGACACGCTGGAAGCGGCCGCCACGCGCTTGCGCCAATTCGGCGCAACCGTGATCGGTATCGAGTTTCCATCCGAGTGGCGCGATGCGCAAGGCGTGCATCGAACCATAATGCTCTACGAAGCCGGGCAGCATCTGGCCTCCCTGCAGGAGCGCGAGCTCGAGCGGCTTTCGCCCAAGCTCAATGCCGCCATCGACGAAGGCCGCGCCGTCGGTGTCGCCGATTATCACGCTGCACTCCAATGGCGTACCAAGGCCATTGCAGGCCTGACCGATTGGCTGGACGATTTCGATGCAATTCTCTCGCCTGCCGCGCCAACGGCGGCACCCGCCGGGCTGGCTTCGACCGGAGACCCGTCCTGTTGCACCTTGTGGTCACTCACTGGATTTCCGGCGCTGGCCCTGCCGGTCGGCCTGTCACCCGAGGGTTTGCCGATCGGAATGCAGATGGCGGCGCCCACCGGCGCGGACGATCGTTTGCTGACGGTCGCCGCGTGGTGCGAATCGAAGCTTCCCTTTCGCGGGCTGTTGTGAAGGGTCAGCCGATCGACGGGCTCGCGCGTTAAAGCGGACAGATCGGAATCATCGCCATGAAACGCGCACGTCAACATCGTCTTGCCGGGGAGCCGCCCAAAGTGCGCAATCCCGTGGCGCGCTCGCCGCTCCTGCGCAAGGGCGGCGCGCATGGCCAATCGACGGCAGCGAAGCGACGGCAGGAAAAGATGCAGCTCGCAAAGTTGCCGCGCAGCGACGATGCGCTCGACTGACCGATGACGCTCTCTCGTCGCGATCTCGAACAGGGCCGCATGCGCGCTATTTATGTCGCGGCCGTCGCCGATCGCGCGCTCACGGATGAGCAGCTTTCGTCTTCGCTCACCGCCACGCTCGCCAAAAAACCCAAGGGTGTGGGCTGGTGGGTGTTCGCGTATGGGTCGCTCCTGTGGAACCCCGTGTTTCCGGTGGTGGAGATGCGGCCGGCGACTGTGCGCGGGTTGCATCGCCACTTCTGCCTCTGGTCGCTCGCCTCGCGCGGTACGCTGGATGCGCCCGGTCTGGTGCTCGGGCTCGATCGTGGCGGGGTGTGTCGCGGCGTGGCTTTGCGCCTGCCGGCGCCGCTCGCGCTCGACGAGCTGCATCTCTTGTGGCGGCGCGAGATGGTGGTCGGGTCCTATCATCCGCGTTGGGTGAACTGCCGGACAGCCGACGGCAGGAACATTACTGCGATCGCGTTCGTGGTCAACCGCAAGCACCCGCAGTACGCCGGTAAATTGCCGCTCGAAGCGCAGGTGCAGGTGCTTTCCACCGCCTGCGGGGCGTTCGGCTCCTCCGGCGATTACCTCGAGCGAACGCGCGTCGCGCTGATTGCGCACGGCATCACCGACGCGCACCTGGACGCCCTCGCGGCGCGCATCGCGCAGCGCTGCGGCACGCCGCCCGCGGTGGCCGCGACGACGGCGCCGGAGTTGTAGTTGCGTCGAGAGCGGGGCGTGCTTGGTGACCTACCATTAATGATTGCGCGGACGCATAACAAGACTTCATCGTTCCCGCGAAATCAGTTGCATGACAACACTCGGTCTCCCCGCGACGCCACTAACCAGGCGCCGCGAACGCGGGAATCCATTTTCCCGGCCCCAACCCGGCGTCATTCCCGCGAACGCGTGAAGCCCCTTTCTCGTTTCCAACCCGGCGTCATTCCCGCGAACGCGTGAAGCCCCTTTCTCGTTTCCAACCCGGCGTCATTCCCGCGAACGCGGGAATCCATTTTCTCGTCCCCGATGATTCCTTCAAAGTCAAGATGGACCCCCGCGTGCGCGGGGGTGACGGTTTGGTGGCCCATGCACTTGGCGCTTGATGCCCCGTGCACTTGGCTTGATGCCCCATGCACTTGTCGCCTGATGCGCGATGAACTTCGCGATTGATGCCCCATCAATTGGGAGTTGAGCGGCCCCACCCGCGACTTCATATCGTCATGTGCCGGCCGCCATCGACATGGATCGTCTCGCCGGTGACGTAGCCCGCATCGGCTAGCAGGAAATGTACGGCCCGCGCAATGTCTTCCGGCGCACCTTCACGGCGCAACGGCGTGTGCGAAATGATCCGCTGGCGCGAAAGCTCGTCGAACGACTCGTCGTCCGGCCAAAGAATGGGCCCCGGCGCGACGGCATTGACCCGCACCTCCGGTGCAAGCTCGCGGGCAAGCGAGCGCGTAAGGCCGACCAATCCGGCCTT
>JANXZT010000499.1 GCA_025355395.1 Betaproteobacteria bacterium | reverse complement strand
GAAATGGGTTTGTTCAATCTGAACCAGGAGGGGAAGTCATGAAAGAGATTACTACTGTTGGTGTCGATGTCGCAAAGTCGGTGTTCACGGTGCATGACGTGCAGCGTTTAGCACCAGCAGCAGTGGCAGCAGCGTGTTGGGCAATGGAATCGCGCCACCGAGATTGGGAACGGAGGGACCGATGTCCGCCCCGGGAAAGAAATGTGCAATCAGTACCGCGAGACCGGTACCCATGGCAACGCCCACCATCTTGGACGGTGCCTTGGGCCACCGCTTGCGCAGCACCAGCACGAGTGCGATGGTGAAAATGGCGAGCACTACCGTCCACGGGTTCATCGATGCGCCATGTGCCCCGGCCTCACCCTCGGCAGCGCCCGCCCCGTGAATGCCCAGTACCTCCGGCAACTCGTAATAGATAAGAGAGATGGCAAGCCCCGTCATCAGCCCGGCGACCACCGGATACGGCACAAAGCGGGCGATGTTGCCGAGGCGCAGCAACCCGAAGGCCACCTGAATGGCGCCACTCAACGCGAGACAGGCCCCCGCGAGCAGCACGATATCCATGGCTTCGACCCCGACCTTGGCGAGGTGCGCGATGAAGCCGGCGAACACGAACACCGTGGAGGCGCGCGGCACCTCGTTCGGGAGTAGGGGGCTACCGAGCACCAGTGCGCTGAGGTTCCCGAAAACGGCCGCGGCGAATGCCGCCCGCACGCCGGCCTTTACCCCCGAATACCCGTCTGCTTCGCTGAAGGTGACCGAGCCGAAGGCGAGCAGACCCAAGGGCAGCATGAGCGCCAACAGCACAAACGCCGACGTCACGCCGTTGGCGATTTCCCGCGCCGCTTCAGTCACGTTGAGCGGTGGCGCAATATCGGCGGCTACGTCCTCGGACATCCTCGATTCCTCACGACGGCGACTGGCGCGGTAGCTTGGTGGCGACCGGCGCAATCACGCGGTTGGCAGTGTATCGCGTGTGTGGTGCCGCGTCGCGGCCCGCGGCGCCGGCGTCGTTCGACCGCGAACAGGCGCACGTCGGCGCAACGTGTACGGTACCGATCCCTTGACGCGGACGGCAAGAGGCGACATTCTCCGGCGGCGGATCGTCGTATGCACGGCAACCACTGCGAGCACGGCGGGTTGTGCAGGGGGTCGGCGTTGGGTTAGCGTGCGGCGCGCACTACGTAGATCATCTCGCGCACCGGTCAAATCGAAATCACCAAGTCACGGACTTTCATCGCAGGCATGCGCTTTCTCATCATTACTGTAACGCAGCAGGATGGCCAGCCGGTCGCTGCAGGGCTCCGTGCGGAGTTCGGGCCAGACGGCGGGACCATCGGCCGGGCTTCGGGCAGCACCTTGCTGCTGCCCGATCCGGATCGGATGATCTCGCGCACACATGCCCGCATCGAAATGGAGGATGGTGCCTTCGTGTTGCGCGATCACGGGACCGCGTCGCCGGTGGTTGTCAATGGCCAGGCGCTCGGAAAGGGTCACTCGGTACGCGTTGGCCCCGGGGACGCGATCACCATTGGTCGCTATTACCTGGCGGTCACCGACAACGCACCGGCGCACGATGCGGACGCCACCGCGCCTCGCGCAATTTCCGATTTTGCCGACGCAGCGATTCCTGGCGCTGCGACGCCGCCGGAAATTTCGATGAGTGGCACGATGCTGTCCTGGTCCGAGAACGGCGAGGAGGGCAGCGCGGACGCGATCCGCACGGTCATCATCCCGTCACCTATGCATTCCGATGCGCCGCATGCCGGTATCGCGCGTGAACCACCGGCCGTTGTCGCGCCCACTGCGAACACGCCGCCGGTCGCAACCGCCACACGCGTCGAAACGCCGCCCGTGCCTGCCGCAACGGCTGCGGCCGCCGCGACAGCGACGACTCCGGTGGGTGGCGCAACAAATGCGTCTGCGCCGGGCGCCTCGGCGGCGTCCGCTGCGACGACTCCGACCGCGGCAACGGCGCTCGCGCCTGCGGCCGGTGGGACCGCATCGACCGCATCACCGGCCGCGCAAAGAGACCCGGCAACGGCCACCAACGAGGATCTGCTGCAGGCGCTGCTGGAGGGCGCTCGTGTACCTCGTCTCGCCATCCCCGGTGGTCTCACGCCGGAATTCATGCAGTCGGTGGGGCAAATGCTGCGTGAAACGATTCGCGGACTGCTTGATCTTCTTGCTGCGCGGGCGATGGCCAAGCGGGAAGTTCGCGCGGATGCAACCATCATCGTAGCGCAGGACAATAATCCGCTGAAGTTTTCGCCCAGCGTGGAAGCCGCCATCGCGCATCTGCTGATGCCGCGCGGCATGGGCTTCATGTCGCCATTGCGCGCCGTCACGGATGCCCACGACAGCCTGCGCTCGCATCAGCTCGCGTTCATGGCCGGGATGCAGGCAGCGCTCGCCACGGTGCTCAAACGCCTCGACCCGAAAGCGCTCGAGCAGCGCTCGGGCCAGCCGTCACTGGTCGGCTCCTTCATGCCCGGCACCCACAAGGCGCGATTGTGGGATGAGTACACTGCATTACGCGCTGCACCGTGTAGCGGAAGAATACCGAGCCAAGCTCTTTCTCCGGATCCGCGGCAA
>JANXZT010000407.1 GCA_025355395.1 Betaproteobacteria bacterium | reverse complement strand
CGATACCGCAAGAAGACCCGCGGATTGCGGAGTGAGCTCGCAATGTCCTGTATCGGCGCCCCGCACGATGAGTGCGAGCGTGTCGAGCGCAGGATCCGAAAGGGCAAAGACCTTGAGGAACGCATCGAAGCTGCAAAACTCCCCGTCGTGGGTGAATGGATCCGCGCCGGGAATATCGTAGGGCACTGCACCGGTTTGCTGGGCGACCGCGAACACACGCTCGGATGGTACGTATAGAAATACGGCCTCGGGATCGATGAAACGCCGCACCAGCCAAGGACACGCAATACGATCGACCTTTGGCCGCTCCCGGGTCACCCACTTGTCCGATGCGCCTGTTTTTATCCGCGTCGGCAGCTTCCGCTCCACCCATGCGGCAAGGCCACCCTCCAGGTAATGGGCGTCCGCGCCAGCCGCGCGTAACGCCGCAGCGGTGCCCTGGCTGATCTCATGCCCGTGGACACAATAGACAACGATGGCGCGACCGGGCGGCAGTGTGGGTCCCCATTGCGCAATGGCGTCGGGGAGCCGGCGAATCGCGCCGGCCAGGATCACCTCATCAGCATCGAATGCCACCGGTGGTCGCACGTCCACGATAACCGGAGCGCGCGCCGTGCCGAGACGTGCGTAAAGATCTTGCGCAGAAATGGAAAAACGGCTGCCGGCCATATGCACACCTCCCTGGTTGGGGTTGTGCAGACTTGGACGGTCAGCCGTCTGACGGGGCTCTGCGGTTCCCCGTAGTGGAAATCTTACACCGATTTATTCCGCGGGGGAACGGGAGTCTGGCGGAATTCGTCATCCATTTCCGTAATCTTCAATAAGACAAGCGCGGCGACGACATGCGTTGCTTACGCGAAGGGCGCCGGGTACGGTCGTCTTGTCACGCAGTGGGTGGTTACAACGCCAGGCGAACCGCCGCGAGTGGGCGTCGGCGGCGCCGGTACCCTTCAAGGTCGCGCCGGGCATACAATCTGGCGACACGGCGGCGGGGCTTGTCGCGCAAGCGAGCAAGGGTCGCGAATGTCCGAATTTTTTACAAGGATTTGTTCATGATCAAGTGGGCCATTATCTTTTTCGTCGTTTCGCTTGTCGCCGGCTTCTTCGGTTTCACTGGTGTTGCCGCAGGCTTTAGGACCATCGCCAAGGTGCTGTTCTTTGTTGCGATCGCAATTTTCCTCATCATCCTGGTCTTCGGCGTGTTCCTGGGAAAGCTGGTGTTTTGAGCTGACGCTGCCGCCGACGGCCGCGTTGCGCGGGATGCTTCAGGCCGTCGTCATCATCACTGGGGCGTGGTCACTGGTTCCAACGTCGGCCAGCACGACACAGCTTGTGGCGCGGGCAGCAATGGAGCGGGAGGCGAGGATGTAGTCGATTCGCCAGCCGATGTTGCGCTGACGCATGTTGCGCCAAGGCGGCCACCAGGTAAACATTTCCGGATTGTCGGGTTCGAGCGCCCGTCCGACGTCGATGAAATGTCCGCCAAGGAGCTCGTCGAAGAGCACACGTTCCTCCGCTCGCTGGCCGATCACGCCCGCCTTTCGCTCCTTGGGATGCACGTCGATGTCGGCGCGGGCGATGTTGATGTCGCCACACAACACCACCTCGCGCCCGGCGTCGTGGATCTGCTTCGTCCACGCGGCCAGCCGAGTCAGGAAGCCGAGCTTCGCCGCATAGTCCTTGCCGCCGTTGGGCACGTAGACCGAGGCGAGGATCAGGTTGCCGAATTCCACCTGCACGATGCGCGTTTCCATGTCGAATTCGGGATGGCTGAACGCGGGCTCCGCATCGAACAGACCCTTCCTGATGTGAAGGGATACGCCGGAGTAACCGCGAAGACCGTGCCAGTACGCGTGGTAGTCCGCGAGCTTGCATCGCTCGGGGATCTGCGCCGGCTCCGCCTTGAGCTCCTGCAAGCACATCACGTCGGGCCGGTCGCGCTCCACCCATTCGCATAGCTGCGCTTCACGGGCGCGGATGCCGTTGACATTCCAGGTGGCGATCTTCATTGATTGGCGATTACGGCGATGGGTGGTGGTAGTCGCACAACTCCCGACGATATCCGGACGCCGGCGTCGTGCACGTTGTCATTGCCGGGCAGGCGGGGCATCGAGAGCGGTGAGTGCGTCGTATCGAGGGTTTCGTGATCACATAACGCAACGCGCGGCGACTCATCGCCATTCGACCGCACCGAATTGTTCATGGCCAAGCAAGGTGTAGAAGATGCCGATCGTGGCGCGGGTCTGGCCGGTATTCCCGAGGTCGGGATAAAAGGCGTCGCGACGATTCCCCAGGTATTTGAGGGTAATGCCATGGCGGCCACGCACGCGCACCGTCACCGATGCGTCCACGCGTGCAATGTTGTCATGGCCGCCCCGGTCGGCGGCGGCAACACGGCTTACGAAATAGTCACGCGCCGTCAAGTCCATCGAAACCCGGTCCCCGACAATGAGGCGCAGCGATGCCAGCGCTTGCGGCGCGACGCCGTAATGGTAATCATTTTCCAGGGTGCTGCGGGTGGTGCCGACCGCGGCGTAGCCGGCGCCCAGGAGCGCCGTGCCTTGCAGTGCGACCTTTTGCGAGAGCCACCACTGGGCCGTGGTGCCCAGCGA
>JANXZT010000144.1 GCA_025355395.1 Betaproteobacteria bacterium | reverse complement strand
CGTCCGGCAATTCGGGACTGGCGAATGCGCGCACGAGACAGAGAACGAAATCGAGCGCCGGGTCGGCGTCGAGCGCCGCAGCCTGCCGCGCCAGCTTGTCGGCGGCCCATCGATCATCGGCGTCGAGAAAGGCAATCAGCGCCGCATCCGACAGCGCAATACCCGCGTTGCGCGCTGCCGCGCTGCCGCGATTATCCTGGCGCACCAGCTCGATCCGGGCGTCCAGGCGCGCCGCGACGTCAGCTGTCGCGTCGGTCGAACCGTCATCGACGACGATGATACGGCGCGCCGCGCACCGCTGGGCAACGACGCTCGCCACCGCCTCGCCCAGATAGTCCGCGGCATTGAACGCCGGAATGACGACATCGATAGGTGTCATCTTGCGGCGTCGCGGCCGCGCCTGCGCTGCAGCGATTCATGCAGCATGCGGGCCATCAATTGCACGCCTCGCGGCGTGCCGCGACGACCGCTTGCACTGAGATTCGCGGCATGCACGCGCCGCAATACCAGCACCGCGTTGAGGTGAACATGGCGCTCACCGCCGTCGAGCGCGCGGACCAGCCAGTCGCTATCGTCGAACGGCGTCTTGTCGGGGTCGAACGGGCCCACGCGCGCCAGCGCTTCCCGGCGCAGCATCAGCGTGTTGGTGCCGAACCCGTGCTGCGGTGACCCTAGCGCCCGCGGATCGAGCCACGGCGGCGGCAGCGCCATGGCCGGCGTGAGGAAATTCTGCTGCGCGCAGACGACGAAAGCGAGCCCCGGGTCCGACTGCAGCGTCTCGACTTGGCGCGAGAACCGCTCCGGGCACTGGATGTCATCCTGATCGACGAACGCGATCGCGTCGCCGCCGGCGAGCGCCGCCCCCGCATTGCGCGCCACGGCGCAACCGGCGTTGGCCTGGTCGACGACGCGCAGCTCCGCGTAGCGTTCGAGTATCGCGCGGCTCTCGTCGGTCGATCCGTCGTCGACTGCGATCACCTCGTCGGCGCGTCGGGTTTGCGCGAGGATGCTTTCGATCGCTTCGACCAGATAGGGCGCGCCGTTGAACACCGGCAGCACGACGCTCAGACGCATCAGGCGACCGCCTGTGCCGCGGCAATCGCCCCGTCGCGCAGCAGCCGCGTAAACGCTCCCGCGATGTCGCGCGGATCTTCGGAAAGCTCGGCTCGGAGACACGGCACTGCACGGCACAGCGCTGCCATTCGGCGAAACGCGATCGCGCCGGCCAGCGGGAACAGCAGGATTGAGCTTGGCGCGAGCGCGCGCAGGAGTTCCGCTGCCGTTGCCGGCACGATGCGCGTCGATCTGCGCAGGGCGACGACCGGCAGCACCAGTGCGCGCAACGGAAACGAGCATAGAACGCGCTCCGGCGCGGCCTCGTGCATGAAGAGCATCGGCTTTTCGTCGTCGCGGTCGAGATTGCGAAAGTGGTTGCGGTACCCGTCGTGCGCGCCGAGGCTGGTGCGAACGACTTTCGCGGTCGAATAGGCCATGTGAACCGTCGGCGGCGCGCCACTGCGGACGAGCACGTAGTCGTCGCTGGTGAATCCCAGTCCGGCCGCTTGGCAGGCGAGCGCGGTCGTCGATTTGCCGCTGCCGCTGGGCCCCGCGATCAGCACGCTGCCGCCAATGCCGCCGACTGCGGCGCTGTGCAGCAGCGCACCGTCGCGCGAGAGCATCCACCACTGCAGGATGTGCCGCAGCGGCGCCGCGTGCTCGTAATAGGGCAGCACGGCTGCGCAGCGCAGCCAGCAATAAGCGCGCCGGCGCGGCTCGTCCAGCAGCGAAAGCACGCCGGCCTGGGGTTGAAAGAAGGCGCGAATTCCGGGCGCCGCGACGGCGCCCAGCCCGCCGTCGTGTTTGAACCGGCGCCGCGTGATCGCCGTATCCGGTAGCTCAACCCCGTCGGTCGCGGCGTCGAAAATAAAAACGTCGAGCGTCGCCGCCGCACCGTCGTCGACGATTCCAAGCGGCGTGAATGCCTCGAGCAGCGGCGCGGCGCGGTTGCCGGCACGCATCGCGACGATGGCTCCCGCAATACGATACAGGCGCGGCGCGGCCGGCAGCCGCGGCACGGCGTCATCGAGCGCGGCGGCGAGCAGCGATAGAGCCGACGCCACGTCCGCCGCATCGTTCATCGGTCGTGGCCGCCGTCCGCCGGCCGCGGCGGCCAACCGAAGTCTCCGACCTCGTGCACGGGGTCGATGACGAGCAGCGCCTGCATGTCGTCGAAACGCTCGAAACCGAAGCCGGGAAATGCCGTCGGCGGCGGCTCGGCGACGGGGTCTAAGGCATGGGCGGCGGTCTGCCGCGCACGGAGTATCCCCTCGCCGGCCAGCCGCCCGATGAATGCGTCGACGTCATGGTCGACCGTTGCGGCGTCGGCGCCGTAGTGCCGCACGAGACTTTCACCGATCTCGGGCGCCGTCGCGCCGGCGATGAGCATCGGCCATGCGACGGCGCCCGCCCCGGTGATGCTGTAGTAGACGCCCGTTTCCAGGTTGATGACCATTACCTCTCCGTCGATGACCTCACCGACATTCGGCGGCTGGTTCAGCGCATAGCGGCGCTCGGGTTGCGCATCAGTCATGGCGAGAGGATCGATTTCGAGCCTGCCATCATAGCCGCACGCGGCCACGCTGCAAATCGCGGCGCGGTGCGCCCTCGACGGATAACCGGATTTGCGCGAGATGCGTTAACGATCATGCGCAACTGCGCGCGGACGTTTACGCGGACGGTCCAATCACCAGACGTTCTTTCTGAGCAAGCCTTCGAGTTCCTTTGTTGGCGTCTCGAGCTTCTTCGGATTCGCATTCGCCAGTTGCTCGAGATTCCTGAGCTTCCGTCGCCTGCCGGGCAACTGCTCGAGATGGGCGATGGCGCTGGTTAT
>JANXZT010000400.1 GCA_025355395.1 Betaproteobacteria bacterium | reverse complement strand
CGAGGAAATCGTCATCCTCGCGAACGCGGGGATCCATTTTTTTGCGCCAAAATCGATCCCCACCTCCGCAGTAATGACGGCCGCTTCGCCCGGCCATCACCTGATGAACGTGACCACTGGCGCCGCGTGCGCCGCGCCGCGGCGCACAATCAACCCGCGGCACGGTTCGACCACGGCGGCCTCGACGGAGACGCGCGGACGCCGCCGCGGCTGCTGGCCACGTTGTTGCGACCAAAGCTACAGCAAGCGGTAAAGCGAATAATAGACATCGCTTACGCGGCTCGAGAGCAGCGCGCGGCGCGTGCCTTCCCACAGAGGATGTCGATCGACACGCGAATTGTACGGTTGGATCTGGGAATTCAGCCCGACATCGGGATCCTCGCTGACTATGGCCGGACGCAGCACCGCAATGCGCGGTTTGCCAGATTTCGCGCGGCCGCCCACGAAGTGATCGATCGGCATGTCGAGCACGATGCGGTCCAGGCTGAAAAAGCGCTCGGCATATCGGCGTGTCATCACGTAGCCCCACGTGTTGAAAATGACACCGATCGGCTCGTGCATCCAAAGCTCGCCGATAGGTGTGCGCCTTCGCGTCGAAATGTTCTTCGATGACGTGCCGAGGTAGACCACGTCGAATGCGTTCTGCCGCTCGACGACGGACAGCGCATTCTCGAACCCCGCCTGCAGGATGAGGTCGTCTTCGATCACCGCGCAGGAGGGTGCGCTCCCCGCGTACAGGAGCCCCCGCCAGGCCGTAAGATGGGAAGCCCAGCAGCCGGCCTCGGCGGTGCTCAAACGATCGAGATCAAAAGAGATCTGCGGAAAATGAATCGCGGCCCACTGGTGTATTGCATCATCCGTAGACTCGCGCAGATCGATACCGATTCGCTCGACACAAAGGTGCGCCGCGTCGAGCTGGCGACACATCCTGTCCCGGCGCTCATGCGCGGCGTCGAGGTTGATCAGGAAGGTGAGCATGGGTGCGGACGTTCCATGAAACCTGACCTCTCCCACACCGTTCGGGGAGGCCCACTCTTATATCGAGGCTCGATAGACCATCCCCACCTGCCACAAGTTCGACCGCCGCCTGGGCCGTCGATCAGTCGAGCTTGCCGATGAAGTCCGCTTTCCCGACTTCTACGCCGTTGTGACGGAGAATCGCGTAGGCCGTCGTCGCATGAAAGTAGAAGTTCGGAAGCGAGAACTGGAGAAGATAATTGATGCCGGTAAACCGGTGTGGCTCGCCGCCGATCGGACGGACGACCTCGCGCGCTTCGGAGCCATCGATCTGCGCGGGCGTGAGCGTGCGCAAAAACGCGATGGTTCGCTCGACGCGGGCGATCAACTCTTCGAAACTCGCTTCCGTGTCCTCGACGGCTGGAGGCTCGATGCCGGCCAGCCTGGCACTGGTGCCACGCGCAAAATCGGTGGCGATCTGCACCTGGCGGGTCAGGTTCAGCATGTCGGGGAAAAGACGCGCCGTGAGCAGCGCCGGCGGGTCGATCTTGCGGGTCTCACCGTGCGCACGCGCCTTTTCCAGGATGCCATTGAGATTGGTGAGTGTTTTCACGAACATCGGAACGGACGCCTGATACATCGAGATCGCCATGAGGGCTCCTGTGGCATGGGAGCCGTATTGTACGGCCAGCGGAAGGCTCCGAAGCCCTGCGGTACGATGGCGCGCCTTTCCAACTCGCTCCCAAAGCCGACAGGCCCCTAGATCGTCACTTTGCAAAACCGCACACCAAGCCCGATGGCAGAAGCGTCCACGCAATGTGTACTCAAACCAGTTCGGCCGCTTGCAGGTGCTTGACGCGCGATTCATGACCAAACGCGTCGCGCGCCTCCTTTGCCTCGACGATTTCGAGGCGGCAGCGCAGAAGCATCTGCCGCGCCCGGTGTTCGGCTACGTCGCCGGAGCGGTTGAAACCAACGCGTCATTGGCCGACAATCGCGCCGCATTCCGCGAGCTGGGGTTTATCCCACGGGTGCTGACCGACGTCTCCAAATGCTCGCAGCAGACCTCTCTTTTCGGTCACCACTACGCTGCGCCGTTCGGCATTGCGCCGCTCGGGATCAGTGCGCTTTATGCGTACCGCGGCGACGTGGTGCTGGCCCAAGCCGCAGCAGCGGCCAACGTTCCGATGATCATGAGCAGCTCATCGCTCATCCGTCTGGAGGATGTCGCACGAGAGTGCAAGGGTATGTGGTTTCAAGCCTACCTTCCGGGCGAGGTGTCGCAGATCACGGCGCTGATCGAACGCGTGGCGAGGGCCGGATTCGAGAATCTTGTCATCACTGTCGATTCGCAGGTCGCCGGCAACCGCGAAAACAATGTGAGGGCGGGCTTTTCCACACCGCTCCGCCCGTCGGCTCGTCTCGCGTGGGAAGGCATTACGCACCCGCGATGGCTCTTCGGAACGTTCCTGCGCACTCTGGTTTGCCACGGCATGCCACACTTCGAGAACAACTACGCGACGCGCGGCGCGCCGATTCTGTCGCCAAGCGTGATTCGCGATTGGTCCGATCGCGGGCATCTCGATTGGACGCACTTCGCGTTGATCCGTCGTTTGTGGAAAGGGCCGCTCGTCGTCAAGGGTATTCTCGACCCGGCGGATGCACGGATTGCACGGGAAGCCGGCGCCGACGGCATCATCGTTTCCAATCACGGCGGGCGCCAGCTCGACGGCGCGGTGTCGCCTCTGCGCGTGCTGCCGGCAATCGTGGCGGTGTGCCCCGACATTCCGGTCATGATGGACAGCGGTGTGCGCCGAGGTACCGATGTGCTCAAGGCGTTGGCGCTCGGGGCGAAATTCGTCTTCGTCGGACGACCCTTTGGTTACGCGGCAGCCATCGGCGGCGTCGATGGCGTGAGTCACGCCATCGGTCTGTTGTTCGACGAGATTCAGCGCGATATGGCGATGCTGGGGATCGCGCGTCTGGAGGAGCTCGGTCCGCAGCGGCTCTTGCGCCTCAACGGTCGCTCGCCGTGACCGATCTCACTGAACTGCCTGACAGCTCGCGCGCGACACAGACGCCTATAGCCGCTCGATGATCGCGGCGATGCCCTGACCCCCGCCGATGCACATCGTAATAAGGCCATAACGGCCACCGGAGCGGTGCAATTCGTATATCGCCTTGACGGTCAGGATCGCACCGGTCGCTCCGATCGGATGGCCGAGCGCGATCGCGCCGCCGTTGGGGTTCACCTTGGCCGGATCGAGACCCAACTCCTTGCTCACGCCGAGCGCCTGGGCCGCGAACGCTTCATTGGATTCAATCACGTCGATGTCGCCGATCTGCAGGTGTGCCTTGGTCAGCGCCCGCTTGACGGCGGATACCGGGCCCAGGCCCATGATCTTGGGATCAATTCCGGCATGACCGTAGGCGACAAGGCGCGCCATCGGCTTCAATCCCTTGGCCGTTGCGGTCGAGCGTTCCATGAGCACCAGCGCCGCCGCGGCATCGTTCAAGCCGGAGGCATTGCCTGCCGTCACGGTGCCGTTTTCCTTGATGAACACCGCCTTGAGCTTGCTCATGCTCTCGGTCGTCGACTCGCCGCGCACGTGCTCGTCGGTGTCGAAGCTGAGCGGCCCTTTCTTGCTCTTGATCTCCATAGGCAGGATCTGCTCCTTGAAACGGCCCCCGCCGATTGCTGCGGCCGCGCGATGGTGGCTCTGCGCGGCGAATGCGTCCTGCATGTCGCGCGCGATCCCGCACTGTTTCGCAACGTTTTCCGCCGTGACGCCCATGTGCATCGAGTCGAACGGGTCGGTAAGGGCGCCGACCATGGCGTCGAGCATCTTCGCGTCGCCCATGCGGGCACCCCAGCGTTGCGTCGTCGACATGAACGCGGCACGACTCATGCTTTCGGCCCCGCCGGCGACGGCGGCGTCGGCGTCGCCGAGCAGGATGTATTGCGCCGCAGACACAATTGCTTGCAAGCCGCTGCCGCAAAGGCGATTGAGCGTCAGTGCGCCAGTATCGTGCGGCAATCCGCCGTTGATTGCCGCGACCCGCGCAAAGTACATGTCCTTCGGTTCGGTGTGGATGACGTTGCCGAAGACGCATTGTCCGACCAGCGTCGGATCGATTCCGCTTCGGCGCACCGCCTCACGCACCACGCGCGCGGCGAGTTCGGTCGGTGGGATATCCTTTAGACTTCCGCCATAATCGCCGATGGCCGTGCGCACGCCGCTCAAAATGACGACTTCCCGTTGCTCGCTCATAATGGTCCTCGCAGGGTGTGTTGCAAATGGGCTGTCATCATACCGCCACCAGCGGCCACGGCGGCGCGAGACGCGTTAACGTGATGAATCGTCTACCGTCGACGTGTCTCGAGCATTCTCTTTCACTTCCGCCGGAACTTCGCGCCGAGCGCACTACCCAACCTTCCCAACCACTCGCAAAGGTTGGGCGGCTGCGTCTTCTGACCACATTCCGGGATTTTCGCCGTCGACGCGTTGCAGCGCCGAAGGCCAACGCCGAAAGCCGTGCATCACTTGCCCCGTCCACCATTTACCCGTGCATCATTTGCACGTTCACCATTCAATAGCATGATAGAAAACGCAGACCTCGAAGTACGACGTACCAACGCCCTCGCTTATTGGCGTTATGCCCATGATTACCTCCGCGCCGTGCGCACCCTATCCGGGCGCCATCGGCTCGATTGCGACGAGGCACAGGCCAACTATCATCTCGCCGCGCAGGCGCTGGAGTTCGCGCTCAAGGCTTTTTTGCGTGCGCGCGGCGTGCCGGCCGACACCCTCTGCAATGACTACCGCCATTCCCTCCCGCGGGCATTGAGCGAGGCGGCTGCGCGGGGACTGCCGACCCCGCCGCGGGAGGTGACCGATGCCCTGAACGCGATCGCACCGCATCACCAGGACACGCAATTTGCTTACGTGCCGTCCACCGAGGGGGCGTTCCCGGATCTCACGCCGCTATTCTCCGCAGCAAATTGGCTGCTGCAGGCCATCGCCCCGGTGGTGGCGGCCGATTACACCGCGCATTATTCGGCGGAGGCTTCCCCCAGCACCGAGGCCTTCATCGTGCGCCTGCGTGCCGATCTCTCCGCCACCATGAGCGAGAGTCCGTCGCTGCAATGAAGCAGGACCATCACGCGCCACTCGCGCCGCTGGCGATAGCTCAGGCGGCAATGCGCTGGTCAGGTTGCTGCCGGCGCAGTTCCTGTCCCAGGTAACCGGCGATTGCGCGCATGCCGAAGATGCCGGCTTTGGCTTCCGCTTCGCTGTTGTAGTTAGTATTGGTGTTCACGTCGTAGGTGTAGAGCTCGCCGCTTCGATCGGTGATGAACTCGATCCCGGCGATGCCGATGCCGTTGTCCGCGATGAAGCGGCGATAACGCTCGATGAGCGGGTGCTCGAACCGCTCGATGATTTCGAACCGCGGGCCTGGAGTGGTCCCCGCCGGGCAAAACGCATCGCCGATCTGGCATGCGTCGGCCGGACAGAGCTCGAAACCCAGGGAGGTGTCAACGCGCACGGCGTATAGGAATTTGCCGCCGACGAACTCCACTCGCGTGATAAAAGGCTCGGGCGCTTGAATATATTCCTGGATCAGGGTCACGCCATCGACCGGGGCTTCGAACGCAGCGGAGCGGATGTGCTCTTCGAGGCCTGCGACCGTCTGGAATAGATGGACGCCAAGGCCCTTGCCGGCGCGGTTGTGCTTGGTGATGAACGGTCCGCCCATCCTGCGGGCCGCCGCAAGAATATGTTCTTGGCCCACGGCCGCGATGGTGCGTGGCGTGCGGATGCCATGGCGCTGGAGGGCGCCGTACTGCGCCATCTTGCTGATCTCGAGTTGCAGCGCGCGGCCATTGTTGATCACCCGGCGGCCATGCGCCTCGAGCCACGCCAGCACTCCACCCGTCAGTTCCGCGGCATATCGATGGTCGCGGGTATGCGAGGAGGCGCTCATCCGGTTATAGAACACGCCCTCGGGCGGCGATTGGGCAAAATCGACCGTGCCTTCGCTCAGGAACCACTCCGCATAGGGCAGCTGCTGCTCGACGAAGGCGGCGCGTAAGGGTTCCACCCACACGTCGTTCTCATGAAGGACATGTATTTTGCGCATTGCAACTCCCAGGAATGCGTGCAGACCAGCGTGCGATCCAATCAGGATAACGATCCGTAGCGCACGACGGAAATAACCATTGCTTACATCCTTGTAACTGGCGCAGGCGTCCCAAGCCACGGGGGTGTAAAGTTGTCGCGCCTTAGGGGTAGATAAGGTCTGATCCTGATGTGTGCAAGGAGAAGTGCATGACCGACCAACCCGATTCACGATCCAAATGGCGCCTTCGTGGCGTGCGTGTGGTGCGCTCCGGAGAACTTGACATCAATACCGCGCAAACGCCGGGCATGAACCGCGCGGCCGCCATCACTCATGCGCGGGCCGGGGCCGAGAAATTGTGGGCCGGCACCGTGGTGATTCATGCCAAGGCCAAGACGGGAGCCCATCATCATGGCGCCGTGGAAAGCGTGATTTACGTGGTGAGCGGCCGGGCGCGCATGAAGTGGGGCGACCGGCTGGAATTCACGGCAGAGGCGGGCCCCGGCGATTTCATTTATGTGCCGCCATTTGTGCCGCACCAAGAGATCAACGCGAGCGACACCGAGCCGCTGTCCTGCGTCCTGGTGCGAAGTGGTCAGGAGCCGGTGGTGGTCAACCTCGACATCCCGGCCGTCGAGCCCAACCCGGAAGAAGTGCACTGGGTCGACAACCTGCATGCATTGCCGAACGCGGGCTGAGATGACGCTGGTTTCGGACGTGATGAAACATGATACGAGTCTACGGCAGCAGAACAGACTTCGGGCAGCAGGCGGCGGCGCGGACGCAGCCAAAAAGACAGTGCCCGACGGATTGATCGACGAGGAAAGGCAGGCATGGCTTTGGGTAAAGGCAGATCCTTGGTGGCGAGCTTGACCGCGATTATCCTGGCCGGCGGCGCGGGCGCCATTGCGGCGTGGTTCCTGGTCGTGCCTCAGGGATGGTCGGGGCTCTTGAGCGGCATCGTGGGCGTCGTGCTCGCGATGGTAATTGCCGTGCTGGTGTTCGCAGCGGGTGTGGCCTTGCTCAAGGGCGCAGGCTGGATCGAATGACCTCGCCCGCCGACGAAAAGGCGATCGCGGAGCGCCTGCTGCGCGCTTATGACGAGGCCGGCTCGATCACCTCGATTACCCGCGATGCGCCGGATTTCGACGTTGCCGCAGCGTATCGCGTGCTGGCGATTCTGGACCAGCGACGCCTGGCGCAAGGCTGGCGCCCGGTCGGGCGCAAGATCGGCTTCACCAACACCACGATCTGGCCGCGCTATGGCGTGTTTCAACCGATGTGGGCGCACATGTGGTCGAACACGGTTCATTACGCGCAGGGCAACACTGCGACGCTCGCGCTGCGTTCATTCGCGCGTCCGCGCATCGAGCCCGAAGTCGTGTTTCACCTTCGCACTGCGCTACCCGAAGCGGACGATTCTCTCTTCGCACTCGATTGCGTGGATTGGATCGCGCCCGGATTCGAGATCGTTCAGAGCCACTTCCCTGACTGGAAATTCAGCGCCGCCGATTGCACTGCCGCCTTCGGGCTTCACGGCGCATTGGTGATAGGGCCACCCGTCGCGCTCGACGACAGCCAGCGGCAGCGCATGGCCGAGCTGTTGCCGCGCTTCGAGCTCACGCTCCGGCGCGATGACGACGTGATCGATCGTGGCATCGGGGCGAATGTTTTTGGGGGCCCCGCCCACGCGCTTGCGCATCTGGCGCGGGTGTTGAGCCAACAAGCGGGCGCCCCACGGCTCGCCGCCGGTGAGATCGTGACCACCGGCACGATCACCGACGCGTGGCCGGTGCAGCCAGGCGAGACATGGCGAAGCGACTACGGCGTGCTGCCCCTCGCCGGATTGCAGCTCACGTTTCTTAACTGACCAAAGTGCATGGTTTGTTGACAAGGTAGCTACCGGAAGCTACCATGAATACATGCGGGTCGTGGGGCTGAAAATTCTGAAGAACAAGCTGAGCGAGTATGTGCGCTTGGCAGCCTCCGGCGAGACGGTGCTTGTGACTGACCGGGATCGCATCATCGCCGAACTGGTACCGCCGCGCGCCGAACGCAGCACCATGCTGGCCGATGCCCGGCTGGCGGAAGCGGTGCGCCAAGGCTGGCTTACCCCCCCGGCTTTTGTCTCAGGCGAGCCGCCACCGCGGCTGCCCGTCGCGCCGACACGCGAACTGGTCGATGAATTGACGCGCGATCGTGACGCGCGGTGATCTATCTGGATACCTCGGTTGCGCTGGCGCACTTGCTGGGCGAAGACCGCGCACCGCCGGTTACGCTATGGGATCAAGTTTTGGTCTCGAGCCGGCTGCTTCAATACGAGTTGTGGACCCGCATTCACGCCCGCAACCTGGCGTCCTCCCATGGCGAGGCCGTGCGTGTTCTGCTCGGGCGAATTGCGCTGCTGGAGCTGGCGCCCCCCGTGCTTGCGCGCGCCCTCGAGCCATTCCCCGTGTTCGTACGCACGCTGGACGCCTTGCACCTCGCGTCCATTGAGTTTCTTCGCAACCAAGGACAGACCGTCAAGCTCGCAACCTATGACGATCGTTTATTCGCCGCGGCACGAGCGCTGGGTGTCGACGTACTGGCGCTATAGACCTTCGGACCTTCGAGAGGCTCTTACGCTACGACGCCGGCATGACTCAAGTGAATGTTGGCAAATAGCCCCCACGACTTTTGAAAATCCAGTGGAATATCGCCGGTGGCCTTGGTGGTGCCACTGCCGACCTCGCCGAAGCGGTACTCAAAACCATTCGGCAGATCGATGCGGGCCCGGTGCTCGGCGCCTGAAACCGGGTTGCGAATGGGCTCGCCGACGGTTTCCAGAATACCGGGCACCACCAGGCGCGCGCGGCGGCCGTCGACGTCGACCTTGAACTCTATGGGTTTGAATAACGGCGCCCGCTTGGTCGGACACATCGCGGAGTAGACCCACCAGACGGTCGCCATGTCCTTGGTTTCCTTGCCCGTCATGACCGCCACCAGCGCATCTCGTTGCCGGTCGTCGGCGCTCTCATCGATGATCAACTGCATCGTGCCGTTGCCTTGGTGAACCGCGGCAGGCCACTTGTAGATAGCCGCCGCACGCAAGCCATCCAGCCTCACGTCGCCAAACCTGCCTTCGTCGATCTGGTAGCCGACGGCGGCCATGCAGTTGCCATGCGTTGGTAACGCGTTGAACTGGCATGGGCAGCCATAGGAGCAATTGCAGTTGCCGAATTCCTTGCCCTTCACGAACCATTCGACCATCGCCACGGGGTCCTCCTTGTTTGATTACAAAGACACGCCAGGCAGTAGTGTTGCATTCATTACATGCGCATCATCGTGCCCGTCGGAATTTTCAGCCAAGAGCCAGCAACACGCCGCCTGCGGCGATCATCATCACTGCACTGATCTTTCCGAAAAGCGGCTTCGGCGGCGCGAGTTTTTCGATCAGCACGAAGATCCCCAGCGCGGCCACCCACAACAAATTCATCACTCCGAACGCGAACAGCAGCAGCATCAGCATCCAGCAGCAACCGAGGCAATAAACGCCGTGCCGCGCGCCAAGGAGGAGCGGAGCAGTCGTTCCGGAACCCCAATAACGGACCAGAAATCCGGCAGGCGATTGGCAGTGTTCGAGGCAAGCGTTCTTGAGCGGGGTGAGCTGATACAGACCGGCCGCGACGAAGAGCGCTCCGCCCAGCGAACCGGTACCGATCAAGTCGGGCGTGAGCAGCCCCGCCATGCTCAATCGCCATTGCGCCAGCGTGGCAACGAGACTGAACGCGGTCCACGCGCCGAGGTAGCCCGCCAGGAAAAGCGCAATGCCGGCATAGGGGCCGCGGCGTAAATCGGGCGCGCGGTGCCGCTGCAGAGCGGCGAAAAGAAGGATCGTGGGTGCCGCGCTTGGAACCATCATGCCGATCATCATCACGACCCACATCAGCAATGTGGCGACGAAGTACCCGGCGGTCCACGAGGGCGCGGGCATCGATGCCATGGCAACCGCATCCATTTCCGGCATCTGAAGCGCCATGGGCGCGAGGTGCATTCGGGCCAGATACAGCCACGACAACACGACGATGCCGGCAAGCGCCGCCGCCACGATCGGGCGATCCCGTCGCGGAGCACGACTATCGGTCGTGGGTCCCTGCAACACTCGTTATCTCCCATGCGGCGCGGCACACCATGGCGCGCGACGCATTCATTCAAAAAGTCTGCGCGCCCAAAGCGCGCGTGTCAACCCGCGCGAAGGACGCGGTTGGGATGCTTCGCGCGTAAACCGTTTCCAACGAGCCGGACTCGGCGATAATGGTTTCATGGCGGTTGTCGCCGGCGGCGCGCTCTCCCCGAAAAATACCGAGATCAGCGGGATGCAACGCATGAAGCAGCGTGAAGTCGTTCTGGTGCCAGGGTCGGTGCCGCTCCAGGCGTGGCGCGCCGCGTACTTTGGCACCGCCGTCACGCTGGCGGCGGGCTGGCGGCAGCCGGTCGAGGCGGGTGCTCGCGTGATTGCGCACATCGTGGCGCAGGGCGAACCCGTGTACGGCGTGAACACCGGTTTTGGCAAGCTCGCGAATGTTTCGATCGATGCCGCCGATCTCGGCGTGTTGCAACACAACCTGGTGTTGTCGCACGCATGCGGGGTTGGCGAGCCCATTCCGATTGCGGTCGTCCGGCTGATGATGGCGTTGAAGGTGGCGGCACTTGCGCGGGGCGCGTCGGGCGTGTCGTGCGAAACCGTGCAGCACCTGCTCGACTGCCTCGCGTGCGACCTGGTCCCTGTCGTCCCGGCGCAGGGATCGGTGGGCGCTTCCGGGGATCTCGCCCCGCTCGCGCACATGACAGCCGCCTTGATGGGTGTGGGCGAGATGTACCGGGGCGGTGAGCGCATGCCCGCGGCCGACGCGTTGCGTAAGGCGGGCATGCGGCCGCTGGTGCCGGGTCCCAAGGAGGGCCTCGCGTTGCTCAACGGTACCCAAACCTCGACCGCGCTGGCGATGGCCGGTCAATTCATGATCGAGCGGGTGTTCGAGGCGGCGCTCGTGACCGGCGCGCTCGCCACCGACGCGGCCAAGGGATCCGATGCGCCGTTCGATGCGCGCATACAGGCGGTGCGCGGACATCGCGGCCAGATCGACGTTGCAGCCGTGTTGCGCGACCTCATGGCGGGAAGCGCCATCCGCGCGTCGCACCGTACCGGCGATGGCCGGGTGCAGGACCCGTATAGCCTGCGCTGCCAGCCGCAGGTGATGGGCGCGTGCCTCGACCTGTTGCGGCACACGGCGGCCACGCTCGAGACCGAAGCGAATGGCGTCACCGACAATCCGCTCGTGTTCGTCGATACGGGCGAAGTCATTTCCGGAGGCAACTTCCACGCCGAGCCGATTGCGTTCGCCGCCGACCAGATGGCGATTGCGGTGTGCGAGATCGGCTCGCTTTCGGAGCGTCGCCTGGCCATGCTGATTGATCCTGCGCTCTCCACATTGCCCGCGTTCCTGACTGCTCGCCCGGGGCTTAACTGCGGCTTCATGATTCCGCAGGTGACCGCCGCGGCCCTCGTTTCCGAAAACAAGCAACGCGCCTATCCCGCGAGCGTCGATTCGATCCCGACTTCCGCCAACCAGGAGGATCACGTTTCGATGGCAACACACGGCGCGCGGCGCGTGATGGCGATGGCCGAGAATGCCGTCCACGTCGTGGCGATCGAACTCCTGGCCGGGGTGCAGGGCCTCGACTTGCGCGTGCCGCTCACCTCGAGCGCCGCCTTGGAACGAGTGCGCGCCACCGTGCGCGAGCGCATCGCGCATCTTGACGACGATCGGTTCATGGCGCCCGATATCGCCACCGCGGCCGAGCTGGTGCGCAGCGGCGCCATTGCGACTGCGGCCAACCCGGGCGGATTTCCATCGTTTGATCCATCGTCCCGCTAACGACGCTTGCGGCGAGCGCGGAGTTTCGAGGCACAAAACCCCTTCGTCATTCCCGCGGAGACGCGCGAGCGGTATCCGGGCCTTTCGTGGCGTGAGCACTTGCAGATCACCCGGCTCGTCATTCCCGCGAACGCGGGAATCCAGTGGAGCACTTGCAGATCACCAGGCTCGTCATTCCCGCGAACGCGGGAATCTATTTTCCCCGTTCAAAATGGGTTCGATTTTAAAGTCAAAATGGGTCCGATCAACGTCAAAATGGGTCCCTGCTTTCGCAGGGATGACGTGCGCCGTCACTTTCGCAGGGATGACGTGCGCCGTCACTTTCGCAGGGATGACGTGCGCCGTCGCTTGCGCGGCGACGCCGATCGAGGGTTGTCAATGGTCTTCGGCCGGGTGCGCTTCTGGCGTTTCGTCCGCGGTGCGGGCGCGGATTGCGGCCAGAGTAAGCATACCAATCGGGGTGCGACGGGCATCGACGACCGTCAGCGCGTCCACTCCCAGCTCGAGCATGTTCGACAGCGCATCGCGCAAACTCGACTCCGCCGACACCGAATTGACCGGCATCGCACCGACGAGCGGCTCGCTCGCCGCCGCGGCAGTGACGAGTGACAGGCGCTTCAACGCGCGGTCAGCGCCGACAAACGCCTCCACGAATGGGTCTGAGGGCGCTGCCAGAATCGCTTCGGGCGTGTCGTATTGCACGAGCGCACCGTCCTTCAGGATGGCGATGCGATCGCCCATCTTGATCGCTTCGTCGATGTCGTGGGTGACGAATACGATCGTCTTTTTCAGCATGCGAAGGATGCGCAGGAATTCGTCCTGCAAGCGGGTTCGCGTAATCGGATCGATGGCGCCGAACGGCTCATCCATCAACATGACCGGCGGATCGGCGGCGAGGGCTCTTGCCACGCCGACGCGCTGCTTCTGACCTCCGGAGAGCTCGCGCGGAAAGCGGCTGCGGTAGATTGCCGGGTCCATGCCCACGAGCGAGAGCAGCTCGTTGGTGCGGGCGTTGATTTTCGAGGCGTCCCAACGCAGCAGCCGCGGCACGGTGGCCACGTTGTCGGCGATCGACCAGTGCGGAAACAATCCGACCTGCTGGATGACGTAGCCGATGCTGCGGCGAAGATCGACCGGATCGAGCTCCATGATGTTGCGGCCGCCGACCGTTACCACGCCGGAGTCAGGCTCGATCATGCGGTTGACGATGCGCATGGTGGTGGTCTTGCCACATCCCGACGGGCCGATCAGGACGCAGACCTCACCTTCGGCAATCGTCAGGGTCAAGTGATCGACGGCGGGGCGCGCGGCCCCGGGAAAGTGCTTCACCAGGGACTTGATTTCGATCATCGGATAGCCGCATCCATCACAGGCCCTTGGGCGTGAGCGCGCGTTGCAGGCGGCCGAAGAGCTGATCGGTGCCGATCGACAACAGCGTCGCGGGAATCGCACCCTCCAATAACTGTGGGCGCGCCATCATCGCAATGCCAGCGGTAA
>JANXZT010000378.1 GCA_025355395.1 Betaproteobacteria bacterium | reverse complement strand
GGAGTTCTCGACCGACTCTACGGGGAGCTCTCCGCCGGTCAGCGCACTCGCGTCTCGCTGGGGAAGGCGGTGCTGAACGAGCCCGACATCCTGCTGCTCGACGAGCCCACCGCGTCGCTTGATCCCGACATCGGCGATCGCATGCGAACCTACCTCGAAAGCTATCAGCGCAGGACCGGCTGTACGATGCTGCTCGCATCGCATCACATGGGCGAAGTCGAGCGGCTCTGTCATGACGTGATCATGTTGCGCTCGGGCGTCGTCGTGGATCAGGGGTCGCCGCAGGAACTTCTGGCGCGATACGGGCGCGTCACCATGGAGGATGTCTTTCTCGATGTCGCCCGCGGCCGCAGTGCCGGGGATCGACTTGCCGGCAGCAGTGCCGAAGAGATCACCGCCTAGCGGTTATCGCTCGGTCATCGAGGCGCTTGGGAGCGCGAACAGGGTTCGCGTCCGCGGTGCGCTGGGGCAATTGTTATAGATGCGATACAAGGGCATCGTTCCGTCGGGAAGGCGCGGCCGGTGGCAATAAACTTCGTCATTCCCGCACACGCGGGAATCCATTTTTCGAATTCAATATTTCGAATTCAATATTTCGAATTCAATATTTCGAATTCAATATTTCGAATTCAATATTTCGAATTCAATAGCGATCGATTTTCAAGATCGATGCAGGTCCGGGTACGTCAAGATGGATCCCTGCGTCCGCAGGGATGACGGTGGCGCATCATCACGTTCGCAGGGATGACGGTGGGGCATTATCACATTCGCTAGGATGACGGTGGGGCATCGTTACGTTGGCCGTGATGACGGTGGCGCATCGTCACGTCGTGAAAAGTTGTGGTCGGTAGCAACAAACTTCGTCATTCCCGCGCACGCGGGAATCCATTTTTCGAATTCAATAGCGATCTATTTTCAAGATCGATATGGATCCCGGTGAGTCAAAATGGATCCCTGCGTTCGCAGGGATGACGATGGCGCATCATCACGTTCGCTAGGATGACGGTGGCGCGTCAGCATATTTGCCGGGATGACGGTGGCGCATCATCATGTTCGCCGGGATGACGGTGGGGCATCATCACATTCGCAGGGAGGACGATGGCGCATCATCACGTTCGCCGGGATGGCGCGGCCGTCACTTTTGCGAAGATGACGATCGATTGGTGTCTCACCGATTTACTGTAAGGCGCGCTTTCATAGATGGTGACTGCCAGCACGGCTCGACACACGGGGTTCCCGGCATCGCTGCGACGGGTGCGCGCGCTCGTGCGCCGGCACGCCTATCTGTTGGTCAAGTCCTGGCCGCGCATGGTGTCGATGGCCTATTACCCGACCGTGACCATGGTGCTGTGGGCGTTCCTGACGCTTTATCTCGCGCCGACCACGAGCGTGCTGCAGAGTGCTCCCGGGTTCTTTATCGGCGCTGTGCTGTTGTGGGACGTGCTCTTTCGCGGCCAACTCGGCGTGTCGCTGACCTACGTCGAGGAAGTCTATTCGCGCAACCTAGGCAATCTTTTTGTGAGCCCGCTGACGTTGCCCGAGTTCATCGCCGCCCAGCTCGTGATGAGCCTGCTGCGCACCCTGGTGGGGGTCGGGGGCGCGTGCATCTTTGCGTATCTTCTTTTTCGCTATTCGATCTTCTCGCTGGGCGTGCCGCTGATTTCCTTCATGACGGAGCTGCTCATCTTCGGCTGGGCGATCGGGCTCGCGGTATCGGGAATGATCATGCGCTGGGGGCTTGGCGCCGAGGAGCTCGCGTGGGCGGCGATTTTTCTGATCGCCCCGGTATCGGGGGTCTACTATCCCATCGCCGTGTTGCCGGGATGGTTGCAGTCCATCGCGTATGCGCTGCCTTCGGCGCACGTCTTCGAAGGCATGCGCTCCGTGCTGTTGACCGGCATGTTTCGCTGGGATCATTTCTGGGCCGCGTTGGCCCTCGACCTGGTCTACATCGGCCTTGGCGCGGGGCTGTTCACGCTGGCCATCCGGTACGCGCGCAACCACGGCTCGCTGTTGCAAATGGGAGAGTAGCTTTCCCGAATGCGGAGTCAGTCGACGAGCAGCGCTGCCGTCACCTGCCGACCTTCGGCGGCGAGGATATTGAAGGTGCGGCAAGCCGCCGCGGTATCCATGACCTCCAGCCCGATGCGCGCAGCCACGAGTGCACGGGTCAGCCGCGGATGCGGAAAGCGGATCCCGCGGCCGGTACCGAGCAACACCAACTCCGGGTTTTGCGCGAGGAGCTGCTCGAAATCGGCTTCCATGAGTGCATCGAACCCGTTCGGTGCCCAGCCGGGCACCACGTGCGAAGGGGTGAGCACAAGATTGTCGCGGTATTCGGTAGGCCCGACCCGAACCCAGCCGGGGCCGGTCCCGGTAATCACGTTGCCTGCGGAGGTCGAAAGATGGAATTTCATCGGGCAGGCGAGAAATCGGGCCAGTTCAGGCCCACCGGAAATTTGTGCATTGCGGCAAGATGTTGCTTCCGCTAGGATTATAAGCTTTTCATAGACCAGCCCAACCGCGCAAATCGCGGTGCCACAGCCCTGTGCGCGCCCCACCCAAATGCCCGAATTCCATCGCCTGACCCGGCTCCCGCCTTACGTCTTCAGCATCACCACCGAGCTCAAGATGGCGGCCCGCCGCCGCGGCGAGGACATCATCGATTTCGGCATGGGCAACCCGGACGGGCCCACTCCCCAGCACATCGTGGAGAAGCTGATCGAGACCGTTCGCCGCGGCGACACCCACGGCTATTCGGTATCGAAGGGGATTCCGCGGCTGCGCAAGGCCGTGTGCGATTGGTACCAGCGCCGCTGGGGCGTGGCGTTCGATCCGGAAACCGAAGCGATCGTGACCATCGGCTCGAAGGAGGGCATCGCGCATCTCGCACTGGCAACACTCGGCCGCGGCGACACGGTGCTGGTACCCAACCCGAGCTACCCCATTCACATCTATGGGCCGGTCATTGCGGGCGCAGACATCCGGCATGTGCCGATTTCGCCGGGCGTGGATTTTTTCGCGGAGCTCGAGCAAACGATTCGCACCAGCTTCCCGAAGCCGAAAATGCTGATCATCAACTTCCCGTCGAACCCGACGGCGCAGTGTGTCGATCTGCCGTTCTTCGAGAAGATCGTGACCCTGGCCCGGGAGCACGGCATCTACGTCGTGCATGATCTCGCATACGCCGACATCACGTTCGATGGCTGGAAGGCCCCGTCGATCATGCAGGTGCCGGGCGCCAGCGATGTGGCCGTCGAATTTTTCACCATGTCCAAAAGCTACAACATGGCCGGGTGGCGGATTGGCTTCATGGTCGGCAACAAGGATTTGGTGAACGCGCTGGCGCGCATCAAGGGTTATCACGACTACGGTACGTTCACGCCGATCCAGGTCGCCGCGATTGCCGCGCTCGACGGTCCGCAGGATTGTGTCGCCGAGATTGCCATGAAATACCAGAAGCGGCGCGACGTGCTGGTCAAGGGGTTGCATGAGGCGGGATGGATGGTCGAGAACCCCAAGGCGTCGATGTACGTGTGGGCAAAAATCCCGGAGCATTACCGCGCCGAGGGGTCGCTCGAATTCACCAAGCGGCTTCTCGCGAAGGCGCAGGTTTCGGTCGCGCCCGGCATCGGGTTCGGCGAGTACGGCGACGACCACGTCCGGTTTGCCCTGATCGAGAACGAGGCACGCACGCGCCAGGCCGTGCGTTGCATCAAGAAGATGTTGCGCGAGGATGCACTGTGAGCGTCGCCGCATTCGCCGTCGTGCGGCCATGAACCACGTGGCGATGAAGCCCATCCAGGTCGGGCTCCTCGGGATGGGGACCGTGGGCCTGGGCACCTGGACGGTCCTGCGCCGCAACGAGGAAGAAATCGTGCGGCGCGCGGGCCGCCCGATCCGCATTACCAGGATCGGCACGCGCTCGCTCGACAAGGCACGTGCGGCGACCCAAGGCGTGGCCGGCGTGCATCTCACCCATGATCTCGAAAGCGTCGTGCAGCACCCGGACGTCGACATCGTGGTCGAGTTGATCGGCGGCATCGAGCCGGCGCGCACCCTGGTACTGCAGGCCATTGCCGCCGGCAAGCACGTCGTCACCGCCAACAAGGCGCTCCTCGCGATGCATGGCAACGAAATCTTCGCGGCCGCCCATGCCCGCGGGGTGATGGTTGCGTTCGAGGCGGCGGTGGCAGGCGGCATTCCGATTATCAAGGCGCTGCGCGAAGGCCTGACTGCGAACCGGATCGAATGGATCGCGGGCATCATCAACGGAACGTCGAACTTCATCCTGTCGGAGATGCGCGCGACGGGCGCAAGCTTTGAAAGTGCGCTGGCCGAGGCGCAGGCTCGCGGATACGCCGAAGCCGATCCCACCTTCGACGTCGAAGGCATCGACGCCGCGCACAAGCTCACGATCATGTCGGCCATCGCGTTCGGCGTGCCGATGCATTTCGATGCGGCGTATGCGGAGGGAATCTCCAAACTCACGCGAGAGGACATCCGGTACGCCGAAGAGCTCGGCTATCGCATCAAGCTCCTGGCGATCACCCGGCGAGCGAAAGCCGGCATCGAGTTGCGCGTGCACCCGACCCTCATTCCCACCAAGCGCCTCATTGCCAATGTCGAAGGCGCGATGAACGCGGTGCTGGTGCAGGGCGATGCCGTCGGGCCTACGCTTTATTCCGGTCCTGGCGCGGGGGCCGAGCCTACTGCCAGCGCGGTCATTGCCGACTTGGTCGACGTTACCCGCATGCATACCGCCGACCCCGAGCATCGCGTACCGCATCTCGCGTTCCAGCCCGATCAGCTTTCCGATACGCCGTTCCTGCCGATGGGCGAGGTGGTGACAAGCTATTACCTTCGTTTGCGCGTGCTCGATAGGCCCGGCGTGCTCGCCGATATCACGCGGATTCTTGCCGACCGCGATATATCGATCGACGCGATGGTCCAGAAAGAGCCTCCGGAGGGCGAGGATCAGACGGACATCATCCTGCTCACCCATCGGACGGTGGAAAAGCGCGTGATGGATGCCATAGCGCACATCGAAGCGCTTGCGACCGTGCGGGGCAAGGTCGTACGCATTCGCCTGGAAGCACTCAACTGATGCGCTACGTTTCCACTCGCGGCGCATGGGCGGGCAGTCCCCAGCCGTTCTGCGCCATCCTGCTCGAGGGATTGGCGCCGGATGGCGGCCTGGCGGCGCCGGAAGTGTATCCGCGATTAACGCACGACGAGATCAAAGCAATGCGCGGGCTCTCCTATGGCCGCCTGGCGCACGCGATCCTGTCGCGATTCATCACCGATATTCCGGCCGCCGATCTGGCCGCGCTCATCGACGGCACGTACACCGCTGCCATCTTTGGCAGCGACGCGATCACTCCGCTCACCACACTGAAGCCCGGGCTGCATCTGCTGCGTGTATCGAATGGCCCTACGCTGGCGTTCAAAGACATTGCCCTGCAGCTTCTGGGCAACCTGTTCGAATATGTACTGGAGCGCGAAGGCCGCGATCTCAATGTGCTCGGTGCCACGTCGGGAGATACCGGCAGCTCCGCCGAGTACGCGCTGCGCGGCAAGCGCCATGTGAACGTCTTCATGCTCTCGCCCCACGGCCGCATGAGCCCGTTCCAGCAGGCGCAGATGTATTCGCTGACCGATTCCAACATCCACAATATCGCGATCGAAGGCGTGTTCGACGATTGCCAGGACATCGTGAAGGCGGTGAGCGCGGATGCGGCGTTCAAGGCGCGCTGGCGGATCGGCACCGTCAATTCGATCAATTGGGCGCGTGTTGCGGCGCAGGTGGTCTACTACTTCAAAGGCTACTACGACGTGGCGGAAATGGTCGGTGATCCGGTGGATTTTGCCGTGCCATCAGGCAATTTCGGCAACATCCTCGCCGCGCACGTGGCGAAGGCAATGGGTCTTCCGGTCCGGCGGTTGGTTCTGGCGACCAACGAGAACGACGTGCTGGATGAATTCTTCCGCACGGGTTGTTATCGGCCCCGCGCGGCCGCCGAGACCCACGCCACCTCGAGTCCGTCGATGGATATCTCGAAGGCGTCGAATTTCGAGCGCTACATTTTCGATGTCGTCGGGCGCAATGCAAGCGTGGTGCGCAGTCTTTGGGACCAGCTCGGACGTGAAGGCGGATTCGATCTTCGGGCGACGCCTTATTGGTCGCGTGTTGTCGAGTCAGGCTTCATTTCCGGCACAAGCACGCATTCCGACCGAATTGCGACGATCCGCCAATGCGCGCACGAGTTCGGTGTGGTCATCGATCCGCATACTGCCGATGGCGTGAAGGTCGCCATGGACCATTCCGACAGCAATGTGCCGATGGTGTGCGTGGAAACGGCGTTACCCGCCAAATTCGCCGCCACGATCCGGGAGGCACTGCATCACGATCCGGCGTTGCCGCCCGCGTATGCGGATCTCGGGCAACGACCCCAGCGCTGCACCGTGCTGCCGCCCGAAGTCGAGCGCGTGAAAGCGTTCATCGCCGCGCATGCCAGCGTCGAAACGACTTGACCGGCCGTCCCGGGCCGCGCACTCGCAAATCCGTGCGCTCCTTTCGTTCGCCACCGCTTTTGAGGATTACCGAATGAGTGACAGGTGTTGCAAAATGCTCGTCATTCCCGCGAACGCGGGAATCCAGTGGCTTTCGACCGACGCCGCCGGGTCCTTCCCTTCGCGGGGACGACGATATTCAGAATTCGAACGTCCCGCATTGCTCTAATGCTCATCAAGTCGTTGCGCTGCAACCTTTGGGCCGGGCTGCGGCTCGCGCTCTTCCTGCCGGTGCGGCGTCTGGATTTTCGCTTCGGCGTCGCGGAGCTACTCGTGTTGTTCCTGCTTTCCGCGCTGCTGGATTTTGGCAGCGATTGGATTCGCTTCGGCCCCAACGCCTACTTCTCCGCGTTCGGCGGTGGCAATGAAATTTTCGCCGCCGGTCTTTTGCTGCTGACTTCCGCGGTGCTCGGGCTCGCGTTCCGGCAATCAAGCCTCGTCGTTGCGCTGCCCGTCGTCGTGCTCGCGGCCTTGCCGGCAATACAGGTCGTGCACAGCGCACACGACGCGACGGTGCGGTGGTGGCCTTCAGGCGCGCGCGCCATCGGCGACATCGAATGGGTGTTGACCGCTTGGCTCGTGGCAATGCTGGTGCGCGCGGTGGCGGTGACATTGATGCCCGCCCGGCCGCATCAATGGCTGCGTTCAATTGCGGGCGGACTCTTCCTTGCCGCGCCACTCTGGATTGCGCCGGCCGTTACACCGACCGAGCCGTGGTGGCGACAGCCTGCGGTGCACGGCGGCGCTGATCCGCGCTATCCCAGCCCCGCTTCGGAGCTGGTGCTCGCCGCGCAGGCGACGCTGCTCGATGACGCCCTCGCGGCGCTCGAGGA
>JANXZT010000368.1 GCA_025355395.1 Betaproteobacteria bacterium | reverse complement strand
TATCGTTCGACGACATGGGCGGGCACGGCTATGGTGTGGTGCGCGCAAACGTGGACCGCATGGATACCGAGTTCGTTTACATCCCGCGCCCGGTCGAGCGGTCGGCAACCGATGACGGCGGCCCCTTGCGCTATCGTGTCGTGCATTCCGCGAAACTGTGGGGCAAAGGCGAACGGCCGGTGCTGGAGCAAACTGTTCTCGAAGGCGACGCCAAGCTTTCGATTTAGACGCGCGAAGCTACCCGAAGAGGCATGGGCACAATTCGCGCCCGTTTGCGAATTGATACCTGTTGTCGATCTTCGGGAATTGGGAATGGTACAGCGCGGCGACTCGGAAAACTTTGCTCCGTTCGCCGGACCCGAAGCGGAGCACCGGTCGGCTCGCAGTGCAGGTTGAATGACCTCCTGGTCAATCAGTCGCCCACGCCCAAGAGGTCATACGCCAGTTTCCCGACGATTTGTCGAACGCCATCGCGAATGCTCCGTGCTCCGTCATCGGCTTGCCCCTGTGCTTGAACGTAAGCACGGTGGGATAGACGGCATATGCCTTGTCGCCATTGATGTTCAGCTGCGATGTTTTACCCGGCGCAATTACGAAATCGGTGTCGTGATCATGCGCGCTGGACTTCTGCAGATCCGAGAACCAGTCGGCGGCGGCGTTGGGTCCGTGCCAGAAGTACGGCGCAAACTCGTCGGTGATGGCGGTGAGTGTGGTCGCCGGCCCGGTCTTTCCATCGGCGAAATCGCGCACCACCGCGTCGATCGCCGAGGCGTCGGTTCCGGTATCGACGCCGTTCTTGCTGAACCAGATGTAGGAATTGAACTGCCATCCGGCGGCCCCCTTTTCGAGCGTGTACACTTCGGTACCCGGCTCCCTGCGGGGTTTGCCATTCACCTTGTAAGTGTTCAGCACGGTGACGACGACATAGGCATGCCCGCCATCGACATTGACGTGCCGGAATTTGCGTAGAGTTGTGACGTCGTCCGTAATGCCGTTCTGGCCAAGATAGGATCCGAAGTCCTGACCCCAATGGCCTGAATCGCTCCATGCATAAGGTGCGAACTCGTCGATGACGGAGCCAGTGGGCGTGCTGAGGGCGAGAGCGCCTGCAACATCGCCGGTATTCACTTTCTCGAGCATCGTTCGCAGGACCTGCTGAACGGCGGCCTTGTCCGATGCGGCCATGGTCGGACTCGCTGCGCTTAGCATCAACCCTGCGGCAAGTGTAGCGACGATTGTCCTGGTCATGCGTTTGCTCCCCCGTTCCTGATTCCACAATTAGAGCACAGCTCGCGGCGTGACGAAACGCGCAGTGGGTGTGGCGGAGGCGGCGGACCGCGCATCGAAGTGAGGGGCGAGCGGGCACGACCTCGGCCAATCGTTCTGCTATCATTCGCACGATCCGCTTGGGGAGGAGTCGGTGGCCGAGATCAAGACCGAGTTTTTGTTCGAGCTGCGTATCCCTCAAAGCCAGAGCGCCCTGGTCGACATGGGCCAGACGCCCACCAGCCGACTAATGTATGCCGTGGCCGACTCCGGAACTTTCCAAGGACCGAAGCTCAAGGGCGTGATCATCCCGATGTCCGGCGGCGACTGGTCGAGGGTCCGGTTGGACATGTCCATAGCAATCGACGTGCGGCTGTGCCTCGCGACGGATGACGGTGCGAACATCTATCTGACCTATCAGGGCATTCTTGCGGCAGACTCGCCAGAGAACTTCCAGTACATGATCGATTTCACAAAAAAGGACGATCCGGATGCCGCGGCACATCGCTATTACTACCGGACTACTGTGCAGTTCGAGACTGGTGCCGAACGTTACGCCTGGTTGAACCGTACGGTCGCGATCGGAAGCGGGCGGTCAGGCGACAATTGTGCGATCTACGAAATTTTTGCCGTCAAGTAGGGCTGTATTCTCGCAGGGCGCTCACCGTCGCTGTCGGCCATCTACCAACCGCCCGTTTCCGACAGGAGTGCAACGCCGACCTCCATCGCCACGATCTCTTCCTGCCAAGCGGCAGCAAGCGGCGCATCGCGATACAAGCCAAGACAGGTGCGAAGATGCTGAGCCAGCGCTCGGCACAGCGTGTGCTCGTACGCATCAAGGCAGCCAGCCATGTCCTTGCCGCTCGCGATGTCGTGCAACGTTGTCGCGGCGAGCACGACGCCGCGCAGTACATGGCCGATGCCATCGCCGCTGATCGGATCGAATCCAAGCGCCCCTTCGCCGACCGCGAGCCAGCCGATGCCCGCCGGTGGCAAGCGAACATGCGGCATGCAGGGTATCGGCTCCGACCATGGGCCGGCCTTGCCGATCGCATCGCGAATGGTGCGCGTTGCCGCCCCCAGGTCGGCCGCGCTTGGTGGCATCGTGCTCGATGGAATGGAAACGAACTGCAAGCTGGCCAATCCGCCGCCGGCCGGCAACAAAAATGCCCAACCTTCAGCAACCGATTCCATCACGCACAGATCATCGCGTGCACCCTTCCGCAGCTCGACCTGAGCAATCCAAGCATGGCGGCCACCAAACTGGCGCATCGGTCCAATCGAATTGAAACGTGTATCGACAATCCAGGCCGCGTCGCCCACGGGAACCTCTGACTGCGAGGGTAGGCTTAGGTGTTGAGCGAGACGTTGGACTAGATCGTCGACGTCAAGCGCAAGCCCGGGCGCGGGCAGAACGTCGCCTGTTGGCGCGGTCCGCCACGATACGGCACGTTCCCGAATCGGATGGGCGCCATCCAGCAACATAGGATCGTCCCAGAGCGCGGCCAGAAGTTTTGCGGTCGCTTTGCTGAGCAATACGTGCCTGCGCCGCGCCGGCGCGCCGCGTTCAATCCGCACGTCCCAACCCTGGACGCTGAAAAGCCGAGCGCAGGTCAAGGCTGCGACACCGGACCCACGCACGATCGCGGAGCGTTCAGTCCGAAGCCTTTCCGTTCGTTGCGGCCTAAGCGCGGGGCCTGGCATATGTCTGAGCGATCTGCTTCACCGCTAGCTCGCGAACCTTGCTATTGTCAGACTCTCTCAATCGATCGAGAGCGTCGCCGAACTTTTTGCGCTCGATCTCTCGTG
>JANXZT010000354.1 GCA_025355395.1 Betaproteobacteria bacterium | reverse complement strand
ATGTGGACACCCGGGCAAATGATCGCCCCGCCACCGACCCAAACGTCGTCTCCGATGGTGACTGGGCAACCAAACTCAAGTCCACTCCGCCTTTCGGATGCCGACATGGGGTGGACGGCCGTATAGATGTGCACCCCATGTCGGCATCCGAAAGGCGGAGTGGACTTGAGTTTGGTTGCCCAGTCACCATCGGAGACGACGTTTGGGTCGGTGGCGGGGCGATCATTTGCCCGGGTGTCCACATCGGATCAGGCTCCGTCATTGGCGCCGGAAGCGTCGTCACGCGCACCATTCCGGCCGGTGTGTTCGCCGCGGGCAACCCGTGCCGAGTCATTCGTCTCATCGAAGGCCCGGCTGCGAACAAATGACGCCCAACTTTTCCATCGAGCGGACAGCAATCCGCAAGGCGGCGTCTGCCGCTCATGTCGAACGTGTTGCGGGTGGACGCAGATGTCCTCGTCTTGATCGAGCTTAATACTCCACTGGCACCGGATCGAGCGAGCGCCACAAGTACCATGTGGCGACGCTGCGGTAGGGTTGCCAATTTTCTCCCAGCGCGCGCATCGCCGGGAGCGCCATCCTCTCGCCGTCGTTGAAATGCAGCGCCACCGCCCGCTGCAGTCCGATGTCATCGACCGGAAAAACGTTGGCCCGCAACTGGTGAAAGATGAGAAACATCTCGGCGGTCCAGCGGCCGATGCCCTTCACACCGGTCAGGAGGGTGACGAGGGTTTCATCGTCCAGCCGATGCCACCGGCGCGAGTCGAGCTCTCCGGTTGTAAAATGTTCCGCGAGATCGCGCAGGTAAGCCGCCTTGCCTTGCGACAGCCCGGCGGCGCGCAACGCGTCGATCTCGAGCAGCAGCAGCCGATCAGGCGCCAATCGCGGAAAGGCGGCGCGCGATTCTTCCGGACGCATGCACGCGACAAGCCGGTGCCAGATGGTGTCGGCGGCCTTGACCGAGATCTGCTGACCGACGATGGCCCGCGCCAAAGTCGTGAAGGGATCGCTGCGGCGCTTCAGGTGCACATCCGGGTGGCGCCGGATGATCTTGCGCAGGACCCGGTCGCGCCGGGCGAGGAACCCTGCCGCTTCGTCCCAGTAGGCCGGTTTCAACGGGGAGACCCGGTTGACGGCGGCGGAGAGCCGGTGCGCCACGTCGGCAACGCGACCACGTGCCGCTCCACGGTGTCAGCCGCGACAGAAGGAGAATCGTTGATGATCGACGGGGTCAAAGGTACGTGGAACGTCAAGAGCCATCGGGAGGTGGGCCGACCATTGAATGATTTCGGGCAGAGGCCGCCATAGCCGATATGGTACATTGCGCGGCTTTTATTTTTGGGAGGTGCATGCGGTGACGGCGGTGTGGCGCAACCGAGTGGCAGCGGCAGCTCTGGCAGCCGTGATCGGTGTTGCGCTGGGTGTCGCCACGGCGTGGGCGGCAGCCGATCCGGGAAAGGTACTGCATACCTATTTTCCGACGGCCGAAACGGGTTTCGATCCGGCCCGCGTCAGCGACAACTACTCGGCCACGATCAACGAGGCGATCTTCGAGCGCCTCCTCACCTACGACTACCTGGCGCGCCCGGCCAAACTGGTGCCGATGGTGATCGATGCCATGCCGGAGATCACCGACGAAGGCCGCACCTACACGTTTCATCTGCGCCAAGGCATCCTGTTCACCCCTGATGCGGCGTTCAAGGGCAAGCCGCGGGAACTCACCGCCCAGGACTTCGCCTACAGCCTGATGCGGTTCTTCGACCCCGCGAACCGCTCGCCCTATGCGTTCATGCTGGAGGGCATCGTTGGCCTTCCGGAGCTTAGGCTCCAGGCCCAGAAGACCGGCAAGTTCGATTACGACGCGAAGGTACCCGGACTCGAGGTTCCGGACCGCTACACCTTGCGGATCCGCCTCAAGGAAACCGATTACGACTTTCCGTTCAAAATCTCGCACACCGCCTACGCCGCGGTGGCGCGCGAGGTCATCGAAGCGTACGGCGCCGAGTCGATGGCGCACCCGGTAGGCACCGGGCCGTATGCGCTCAAGGAATGGGTGCGTGGCTCGAAGATCGTGCTCGAGGCGAATCCCGGGTACCGAGGCCTCCTCTGGGACTTTGCTGTCTACGAGCCGGCCTGGGACACCACGCTGGTGGCCGCCATGAAAGGCAAGACGATGCCGCAGATCGGTCGCGTCGAAGTGAGCATCATCGACGAGCCGCAGTCGATCTGGCTTGCGTTCGAGGGCCGCGAGCTCGACTACATCAATCTCCCGGCCAATTTCAAGGAACGCGCGCTCGACCCGGACAACCGGCTGTTGCCGGCGCTCGCGCAGCAGGGCGTGACTTTGTACCAGGCGATCGATCCCGATCTCACTTACACGGCCTTCAATTTCCGCGATCCGGTGGTCGGCGGCTTTGCCATCGACAAGCTCGCGTTGCGCCGGGCGATCATCATGGCCTATGACCACCAAAGCGAGATCCGGGTCTTGCGCAAGGACCTCGCGGTGCAGGACGATATGCCGATCCCGCCCGGCGTGGTGGGATACGATCCCAACTACCACACGATCAATCCCTACGACCCTGATCTCGCCAACAAGCTGCTCGATCGTTTCGGCTACAAGCGCGGGGAGGATGGCTGGCGCACGCTTCCCGACGGCAAGCCCTTGCTACTGCGCATCGCCACGGAAACCGGCAGCCTGGGACGCGACTTCGACGAGTTGTGGCAGCGCTCGCTCGAGCGCGTGCATCTGCGCGTGCAGTTCGATGTCTCGAAATTCGCCGACAACCTGAAGGCGGCCAAAGCGTGCAAGCTCATGATGTGGGGACAGGCCTGGACTGCCGACTATCCGGACGGCGATAACTTCATGCAATTACTTTATGGTCCCAATACCGGGCAGAGCAACAACGGCTGCTACGAGTCGAAGGCGTTCGATGCCTTCTACGAAAAAGCGCGGCGGCTGCCGGACTCGCCTGAGCGCAACCATCTCTATCTCGAAATGACACGGCAGATGGAAGTCGACGGCGCCTGGCGCACCGGCGTTTCACGGATGCGCAACCAGCTTCTCCGGCCGTGGGTGAAGGGCTTCAAGAAGCACCCGATCCTGCACGCCGAGTGGCTGTATCTCGATCTCGAGCCGCGCCGCTGACGCGCGAGCGAATTCGCAAGGAAAGGTTTCCGGAGATGATTACGTCGCCTGTTTTTCAGCGCCTTCCGCGGCTGATGACGCTGCTGCTGGCGACGGCGTTGACCGCCATGCCGGCCGGCGCCGCGGACATGAACAAGGTCATTCGCCATGTCTTCCCGGTCGCCGAAACGGGCTTCGATCCGCAAGCCATCTCCGATCTGTACTCCGGCACGATCGTGCAGGCGGTGTTCGAGACGTTGCTTACGTACGACTATCTGGCGCGGCCGTCCAAGCTGGTGCCCTTGACGGCTGAAGCGCTGCCGCAAATCAGCGACAACGGCAAGACATACGTGTTCCACTTGAAGAAGGGCATCTTCTTTACGCCCGACCCGGCCTTCAAAGGCCAGAAGCGCGAGTTGACCGCTGCCGATTACATCTACTCGCTCAAGCGGCTCATCGATCCCAAGCTGCGCTCGCCGTACGCCTTCCTGGTCGAGAACAAGATCGTGGGCCTGGACGAGCTCGCCGAGGCCGCCAAGAAATCCGGCAAGTTCGATTACGACACCAAGATCGCGGGTCTCGAAGCGGTGGACCCCTACACCCTGCGCATTCGGCTCAAGGATACGGATTACAACCTGTCGTACGTTCTTGCCCACGAGCCGACGTCGGCAGTGGCGCGGGAAGTGGTGGCAACCTATGCCGACGAAGGTGGCCGCGTGATGGGCAACCCCGTCGGGACCGGTCCGTACAAGCTCGCGAAGTGGGTGCGCTCGTCAAAAATATTCCTCGAAGCAAACCAGGATTACCGCGGGTCCACATGGGATTTCAAGCCAGGCGCCGACCCGGAGGACCAGCGCATCGTGAAGGAGATGAAGGGCAAGAAAATGCCGCAGGTGGGCCGGATCGAGATCAGCATCATCGAGGAAGACCAGGCGCGGCTGCTCGCGTTCCAGAGCGGCGAGCTCGATCTCATGAACATGGAAGGTCCGCTCGCCCCCAATGTGCTCGACGGTGCGCAGCTCAAGCCGGAGTTCGTGAACAAGGGCGTGCGGCTGTCGCGTTTCGTCGATCCAGAATTGAGCTATCACTACTGGAATCTCATGGACCCGGTGGTGGGCGGGCTGTCGAAGGACAAGATCGCATTGCGCCGCGCCTTTGCAATGGCCTACAACGTCGACGAAGAAATCCGCGTCGTTCGCAACGGCCAGGCCGTCGAAGCGCAATATCCGATACCGCCCGGCGTGGTGGGGCACGATCCGCAATACAAGAGCCCCGTGCACTACGATCCCGCCGGCGCCAATGCGCTCCTCGACAAGTTCGGCTACAAAAAAGGTTTCGACGGGTACCGCACGCTTCCCGATGGCAAGCCGCTGGTCGTGCGCTATGCTTCCCGCCCCGATTCGCTGGGCCGGCAGCAGGACGAGTTGTGGAAGAAGGCCTTCGACGGAATCGGCGTTCGCATGGAGGTGCAGAAGGACAAGTTCCCGGAGCTCCTGAAGCTCGAGAAGCAATGCAAGCTGATGATGCGCACCGCGGCGTGGATCGCCGATTATCCTGACGCCGACAACTTCATGCAGCTTCTCTACGGCAAGAACATTTATCAAAGCAACAACGGCTGCGCCAGGATTCCGGAGTACGATCGGCTCTACGAGCAATCGATCCGGATGCCGGCATCGGCGGAGCGCGACAAACTGTATCACCAGATGACGCGGATCATCGAGAGCTACGCGCCGTGGCGGCTCGGGATCAGCCGCTACCGCAACATGCTCGTGCAGTCACGGATACTGGGTTACAAGAAGCACCCGATCCTGCACGCGGAATGGCAGTACATCGACGTCGCCTCGGGGTATTGACGCCGGTCACGGATGTTGGAGGAGGAAGGGCAGCACCGTAGCTGAAGGAGATAAGACAGGCGGCCGCCCCGGTCAATCACCGGGGCGGACTGCAGCTAAGCACCGGGATCGGGTTTCACGAGAGACGCTTCCGGAGACTGCGGCAACCTGTTCGCCGCAAAGGGCAACCGCATGAGCTTGGAGCGCAGCAGCATCCACGCGCGCCTCGCGTCGTCCCCGGCAGGAGGGCTCCAATGACCGCTTACATCGTCCGACGTATTTGGCAAATGGTGCCGACGATGCTCGGGGTCGTGCTGCTCGTATTCCTGCTGTTCAACTGGGTCGGCGGAGACCCCGCTTACGTTCTGGCGGGCAAGATCTCGAACCAGGAGCAGATCGA
>JANXZT010000297.1 GCA_025355395.1 Betaproteobacteria bacterium | reverse complement strand
GGCCAATCCGAAGGTCAAGGTCACGGTCGGGGACGCGTGCTTCTTCACTTATCTCGCGTTAGATCAGCATGAGCCGTCGCCGGCGATCACCGGCACGGACGGCAAGAACCCGCTCAAAGATGCACGCGTGCGCAAAGCGCTGTCGCTCGCGATCAATCGCCAGACCATCTCCGAGCGCGTGATGTCCGGCCTGGCCGAGCCTGCTGCCGAACTGGGCGCCCCGACGCTGTTCGGCGCTACGCCCGACGCCAAGCCAGATCCGTTCGATCCCGAGCAGGCGAAGAAGCTGCTGGCCGAAGCAGGTTATTCAAAGGGATTCGGAATAACGCTGCATTCGCCGAAGGGGCTCTTCCCTTCGGATTCCCAGCTGGCGCAGGCGATCGCATCGATGTGGACGCGGGTTGGGGTACGCACCGAAGTCGAAAGCGTGTCGGGATCGGTGTTCTACTCCCGCCGCAACAAGCTCGAGTACAGCGCCTACGTGACCAATGCGTGTCCCTACATTGGGCAGATGTCCTATTCGCTTCGGATTCTGGCAATGACACGGGACCCCGAGAAGGGCAACGGCCAGATCAACGTATCGACCTATTCCAATCCGAAGGTCGACAAACTCCTGACGCAGGCGTTTGGCACGATCAAGGATGATGCGCGAGCAAAGCTTGTCCAGGAGGCGAGCAAGATCGTCATGCAGCAGGAGCGTCCCGTGCTTGCGATCATTCGCCATCGGTACGCCTATGCGGTTCGGAGCGACCTTACCTTCCGCCCCAGGGTCGACACCTTTCTGACGGCCATGCAGATCAGCGCCGGCCAGTAGCGCGGGCGTTCGCCATACCTGTGCTCGCTCGGGAACGACAAGAGGCTCGAGCGCCGCCTCTGCGTTAGCTTTGGCAGCGAGGTATCGGGGCAGCCGCAATGGCCGTGATTTGGGGCGAGGAGCCCTCCCCCGAAGCGAGACGGCGATCTCGTGCTGCCTTGCGTCAATGTGCGTTTGGATGGCCTGAAACCAGCACAGCGGACGGTTGCGTCTTCGTCCTGGAGCGCGCGCTCGGCTAAAAACGCGTTGTCGCATGCTATGATTTCGGCCTGTTATTTCCCTCAGCAGACATGCCGACCTCGCTCGAAGACATCCCGCTCGACGGGCATCCCGCGCACACCGCTCTGGTCAGGGAAATCGCGGGGCTGATCGTCTCGGCATTGAACCTCGAGGTCGCGGGCGACGAGATCGATCCGCAAGCACCGCTCTACAAGGAGGGCCTCGGTTTGGACTCGATCGATATCCTCGAGGTGGCCCTTGTCGTCTCCAAGCGTTACGGCTTCAAGATGCGCGACGACGACCAGGGCAACGTGCGCATCTTCCACTCCCTCAACGCTCTCGCCTCCCACGTCGCGGAGCGGAGAACCAAGTGAGTCCCGAGCACCGCCGGCACTCGGTGGTGGCACTTCTGGTCCTGCTCTTGATCGGCTGCGCGATGCTGGCGCACTACGCGATCGCCATGGCGAAGTCGCCCACCCTCGGCGCGCTCCTTTCGCTCGTCCCGGTGAGCGGCATCGGCGTCGTGGCGGCGAGCCGCGCGAAGCACCGCGCACCCCTGCTGCTCGCGATGGCATTCGCGGTCATGGGCGTGTGGCTGGGCTGGAGCCTGCTCGAAGCGAACTTCACCCATCTCTTCTTCCTCGAGCACGCGGGCGCCAACCTGATCCTCGGGCTCACTTTCGGGCGCACGCTCGTCCACGAGCGCGAGCCGCTGTGCACGCGGTTCGCGCGCCTCATCCACGGCCCCCTTCTCCCCGAGGTGGCGCTCTATACGCGCCGCGTCACGCTCTCATGGACAATCTTCTTTTTCGTGCTCTTTGCCGCTTCGTGCGCGCTCTATCTCGGCGGGTTCCTCCTTGTTTGGTCGATCCTCGCGAACATCGCGAGCCCGCTCCTCGTCGCCACGATGTTCGCGGTGGAGTACGCAGTGCGCCTGCGCGCATTACCGAACCAAACGCAGGTGGGCATCCTCGGAGGCATCCGGGCGTTCAAGCACCACTTCAAGGCGGCTCCTGTCGAAGCGCCGCGGTAGCGTAGATGCCTTCTATCGCGTCGTGTCCGTCTCCCGCCCCGCTGCGCCATGCGCTGATCGCGCACACCGGGGGGGAGTCCCTCGCGGCCTATCGCCACGGCAAGCCGGTCAGTGCAGGCGAGTTTCTGCGCGACGTGGCCGACGCGGCGACGTCGCTGCCCGATGGGAGCCACGTACTCAATCTCTGCACCGATCGTTACCGCTTCGCCGTCGTGCTCTTCGCCGCGATCCGGCGCGGGCAGACGACGTTGCTGCCGCCGACGACCACGCCGAACGTGATCGCCTCGATGCGCGCGTTCGCCCCGGATGCGTATTTCGTCGCCGACGACCCAGCCACCGCAGTGGACCTCCCGCGCTTCGATCTGCCCGTCGACGAGAGCACGGTGCCGCAGGTTTTCTGCGTTCCGCAGATTGCCGCGGACCAGGTCGTGGCCTTCGTCTTCACGTCGGGCTCGACGGGTGAGCCGCAGCCGCACCTCAAGAGCTGGGGCAGCCTCGTCGCCGATGTGCGCGCCGAAGCCGCGCGCTTAGGCGTCGGCCCGGGACACGTGATCCTCGGCACGGTGCCTCCGCAACATATGTACGGGTTCGAGTCGACCGTGCTGCTGCCCCTTCTCTCGGGCGCGGCGCTCACCTCCGAGCGGCTCTATCTTCCCGCGGAAATCGATTCGGCGATTCGCAGGCTGCCGCCGGCGCGCACGATGTTCACCACGCCATTCCATCTACGCGCGTGGCTCGGCAACGCCGACGCAGCGTCCATCGAGACGCTGGTCTGCGCGACGGCGCCGCTTTCCCAGGAGCTCGCGCGCGAGGCGGAGGCGCGTACGGGCGCCAGACTCTTCGAGATCTTCGGCTGCACCGAAGCGGGCCAGATTGCCACGCGGCGCTCGGCGCATGCCAGCGAATGGGAATTGCTCGACGGCCTGCGCATGCGAGAAAGCGGCGGGCAGGTGGTGGTCTCGGGCGGGCATGTGGAGCAGCCGACGGCGCTCCAGGACGTGATCGAGATGAAGGGCGACGGCCGCTTCATCCTTCACGGGCGCTTCGCCGACATGGTGAACATCGCGGGCAAGCGCAACTCGCTCTCCTACCTCAATCACCAGCTCACGACCATCCCGGGTGTTACGGACGGCGTATTTTTCATTCCCGACGAGGACGCGCCGGATAGCGTAACCCGCCTCACCGCGTTTGTCGTGGCGCCGGGACTGACAGCGAAGGAGATCATCGCCGCGCTACGCGAACGCATCGACGCGGCGTTCGTCCCGCGGCCCTTGCACCTTGTCGATGCGCTGCCGCGTCAGTTCACGGGAAAGCTGCCGCGCGAGGCGCTGCGCGCCCTTGCTGCGGAAAAAACCCGCAACGCATCGCACGAAAGTAACTCCGACAAGCTCCTGGCAAGCGAGACTTCTTTTGCGGTGCCGGGCGATCATCCCGCGTTCGACGGCCATTTCCCGGGGCGGCCGATGCTTCCGGGCGTGGTCCTCCTGGACGAAGCGCTCGCGGCGATCGCCGCGGCGACGTCACGCCCCGCGCACGCGTGGATCGTCGTGAGCGCCAAGTTTCTTAGCCCCGTCGAGCCCCGGACGCGTCTCACGATCGCCCATGTTCAGCAAGCCTCGGGCGCCGTCCGCTTCGAGATTCGCGCGGCCGATCGCGTGATCGCGACCGGCGTCGTGTCGCCGCGCGCGCCATGAGCGCCGCCGGGCCGTCCCAAGGCGCGAATTGCACCCCCTCGGGGGGGCAGCGCAGCGGCGACAGCCGCCAGCGTGGGGGCATTCCCATGAGCTCGACCGTGGCTTCGGCATGGGTGCGCCGTGGCGAGCGCGGCAGCCTGCCCCTGCTGCGTTTCATGGTGTGGTTCTCGCTGCGCCTCGGGCGGGCACCGGCGCGCTTCCTGTTGCGCATCATCGCCGCGTATTTCCTCGTCTTCGCGCGCGGCTCGCGCCGCGCCTCGCGCGAGTTCCTCGCCCGCTCCTTCGGGCGCGCGCCGACACTCGCCGAGCAATATCGCCTGTTCTTCAACTTCGCGTCGACCGTGCACGACCGCGTCTTCTTTCTCAAGGGACGCTTCGACCTATTCGAGCTCGAGATCCACGGCACTGGGCTCCTCGACGGCGGCGGCGCCTTCCTCATGGGCGCGCACCTCGGCAGCTTCGAGGCGATCCGCGCCACGGGCCGCGGGCACAAGGTCGCCATGGCGATGTACGAGGAGAACGCCCGCAAGATCAATGCCGTCCTCTCCGCCATCGATCCCGCGTTCGCCAATGACATCGTGGCGCTCGGCCACCTCGGCGCGATGCTCGAGCTACGCCAGCGCCTCGACGGAGGCACGGTGGTCGGCGTGTTGGCCGATCGCACGCTGGGAAACGAGCCCGTGATCGAGGTCGACTTCTTCGGCCGTCCCGCGCCCTTTCCCACGGGGCCCATGCGGATGGCCGCCGCGCTGGGAAGGCCGGTGTTCTTCATGACCGGCCTCTACCGCGGCGCGAACCGCTACGAGATCCGCTTCGAGCCCCTCGCCGATTTTTCCTTTTTGGCAGACGTGCCACGTAGCGAGCGCGAACGCCTGGTGAACGAGGCCGTGGTGCGATATGCGAAACGCCTCGAGCATTACTGCCGCCTAGCCCCCGACAACTGGTTCAACTTCCACCCGTTCTGGGGCCGATGATGCTGCGCGACTGGCTCTTCATCGTGCTGTGCTGGAGCGCACAGGCGTCGAGCGCCGCGGATTTCGATGTGGACAAGCTGATGGACCTCCTCCGGGGCCAGCGTCCCGAAAAGGCGACGTTCCACGAGACCAAGCACATCGCGATCCTGGAACGCCCGGTGGAGTCGAGCGGCGAGCTCGATTTCACGCGCCCCGACCGCCTCGAGAAACGCACGTTCGGCCTCAATGCCGAGCGCATGGTCGTGGATGGGGAGGTACTCACTATCGAGCGCGGCGGCCGGAAGCAGACACTGGGGTTGCGCGAGCATCCGCAGATCGCGGTACTGATCGAGAGCATTCGCGGCACGCTCGCGGGCGACCGCACTGCGCTGGAAAAGACCTACACCATGACGCTCGAGGGCGACATGCAAAGCTGGCGGCTCATGTTCCGGCCGAAGGATGCCGCGCTCGCGACACTGGTCTCGCGCATCCGGATCGGCGGCACCCAGGCGCAGGTGCGCAGAGTCGAGATTGATGAAGCCGACGGCGACCGGTCGGTGATGCTCGTCACGCCGGCAACGCCGTGAGATCGCGCGGCCTCGCGGTCGCGATCTGGCTCGCCGGCATCACGCTTTGTGTCTTCCAGATCGGAGAGACACGCTTCGTCGCCGACTTCTCCGCTTTCCTTCCGGCAGCTCCCACGCCCGAGCAGCAGCTACTCGCGGACCAGCTTCGCGCCGGGGCGCTCTCGCGGGTCATGTTGATCGGAATCGACGGAGCCGACGCGAGCGCGCGGGCAGGCGTATCGCGCGCGCTCGCCGGCGTGCTCCGTGCGGACCCGAAATTCGTTACGGTGAACAACGGAGCGAATGGCCGTTTCGAGCGCGAGCGAGAGCTCCTGATGAATTACCGCTACGTGCTGAGCCCGGCCGTGAGCCCGGATCGCTTCACGGTGAAAGGGTTGCGCGCCGCCATCGGCGAGACTCTCGAGCTCTTGGCTTCACCCGCCGGATTGCTGGTGAAGTCGCTGGTGACGCGCGACCCCACGGGCGAGATGCTGGCGGTGATCGATCGCATCCGTCCAGCGGAAGGGCCGCGGCTCACCGACGGCGTATGGGTCGCGCCCGATGGCAAGCGCGCGCTGCTCGTGGCGCGCACGCGCGCGAATGGATCCGATACCGATGCGCAGGCGCTCGCTGTGGCCGCCGTCGAGGATGCGTTCCGCAAGGCCACGGCCACCGAAGGCGCCGCTGCGGCCAGCGCCCGCCTGGCGATGACCGGACCGGGTGTTTTTTCGGTGCGCGCCCGCGCGATGGTGGAGCACGATGTCACGCGTCTCACCGCGTTGTCGGCGGCTCTCGTGATCGTGCTGCTACTCGTCGTCTATCGCTCGCCGCTGGCGCTTGCCCTGGGCTTCGTGCCGGTGGTCTCCGGTGCGCTCGCGGGCATTGCCGCGGTGTCGCTCGGATTCGGCGTGGTGCACGGAATTACCCTGGGCTTTGGTACGACGCTGATCGGCGAGGCCATCGATTACTCGATCTACCTTTTCGTGCAGGTCGAGCGCGGCAACAAGGACAGTGACGAATCGTGGATCGGGCATTTCTGGCCCACGATCAGGCTCGGCGTGCTCACGTCGATCGCGGGCTTCTCGGCGCTGCTCTTCTCGGGCCTCCCGGGGCTTGCGCAGCTGGGCCTCTATTCGATCGTCGGCCTCGCCGTCGCTGCCACCGTCACGCGCTTCGTCCTGCCCGCGCTGCTGCCGGAGCGGTTGCGCATTCGCGACCTCTCGGGCCTGGGACTGAGGATCGTTGCGATCGCACGGCGCGGGGCGCGGCTGCGCACAGGGGTGCTGGTGCTGTCGCTGGCGTCGGCCGCAGTCCTCTGGACACATCGCAACGGGCTCTGGGACCCGGAGCTCTCGAGCCTGAATCCCATCACGATCGAGGATCGCGTATTGGATGGCGAACTTCGCGCGGCGCTCGGCGCCTCCGATGCGCGAACGATGATCGCGATGCACGGCGCCACTGCGGACGAGGCGCTGGCGGCGGCGGAGCGCGTCGGGCAACATCTTGACGCGCTGATCGTCGCGGGCAAGCTCGGCGGATACGAGAGCCCGGCGCAATTCCTCCCGGCCGGCGCGACCCAGAGAGCGCGCCTCGATAGTCTTCCCGATCCGCAAACGCTGCGCACGCGCTTGCACGCGGCTCTCGAGGGGATGCCGCTGCGCGCCGAGCGCCTCGAACCCTTCGTGGAGGACGTTTCCCGCGCGCGATCGCAGGGACTCGTCACGCGCGGGCAGGTGGCGGAAAGCGCCCTCGGGATCGCCCTCGACGGCCTGCTCTTCGTCGATTCGAGCGGGCGCTGGACCGCAATGATCGGCCTGCGTGCGCCCGCCGGAGCAAGCGCGAGCATCGATGCTCAAGCGGTGCGCGGCGCGGTCGCCGCCGCGACAGTCCCCGGCGCGCTCCTGCTCGACCTCAAGGCGGAGGTGGACCGGCTGTACGCGGGCTATTTCCATCGGGCGCTGCTTATGTCTGCGATCGGCTTCGCCGTGATTGTGCTCCTGCTCTTCGCCGTCCTGCGCGAGCCCGCGCGTGTGGCGCGCGTGATGGCGCCGTTTGTGGCCGGCGTGATCTTCGTCGCCGGTTGGCATGTGCTCGGCGGCACCCGCCTCACGATCTTTCACCTCGTGGGGCTGCTGCTGGTGGCGGCAGTGGGGTCGAACTACTCGCTCTTCTTCGACCGCATCGCCACGCGCTCGAACGCGAACATCGGCGCGACGGTCGCCTCGCTCGCCCTCGCCAACGTCACCACCGTCGTGGCCTTCGGTACGCTCGCGCTCTCGAGCATTCCCGTCTTGAAGGCGATCGGCTCCACCGTGGCGCTGGGAACATTCGCGACCCTGGTCTTCGCGGCGATGCTTGCGAAGCTCGGCACCGTCACCCTGACGGCCGCGGGCGGGAACGGTACAATTCGCCGCAGGGACGACGCCACGTGAGGGTCGAGATGCGCGGTGGCCACGGATCGGACGACTGGCGCCGCATGGGGATCGATTTCCTGGAGCGCACGCCGCTCTAAATGACGGCCGAACTCGCACACAAGTACGCACCCGCCGCCCGCTGGCGTCCCACGCCGCTTATCGCGGGGTCCATGGGACTTCACTGGCTGAGTGTCGCGGGCACCGCGTTCAGCCCCGAGGCGTGGCCTTGGGCGCTCGGCACGCTTGCCGCCAATCACGCATTCCTCACCGGCGTGGGCATCTGGCCGCGCGGCTCGTGGCTCGGCCCGAACGTCACGCGGCTGCCGGAGGCGTCGGCGGCGCGCGGAGAGATCTGCCTCACCTTCGACGACGGCCCCGATCCCGAGGTCACGCCACAGGTGCTCGACATGCTCGAGCAGTACGGCGTGCACGCGACGTTCTTCTGCATTGCCGATCGCTCCCGTGAGCACGCCGATCTCTGCCGCGAGCTCGCGCGCCGCGGCCACGGCGTCGAGAACCATTCGCGCCGCCATTTACCAACCTTCGCATTGCTGGGCATGGGCGGCATCCGCGCCGAGATCGCCGCGGCCCAGGCCACCATCATCAGCGCTGCGGGCACGCGTCCACGCTTTTTCCGCCCCCCCGCCGGAGTACGCAGCCCGCTCCTCGACAAGGTGCTGCATGAGCTCGGGCTTCGCCTGGTGAACTGGACGCGCCGCGGCTTCGACACGCGCTATCAGCCCGAGCGCGTTACCGCGAAGCTCGTGGGCGGCCTCGCCGCGGGTGACATCCTGCTGCTCCACGATGGCAGCTCGGCGCGCACGCCCGCCGGCTCGCCGGTGGTCCTCGAGGTGCTGCCTCGCGTTCTTGATGCGGCCGCCGCCGCTGGCCTCCGCCCCGTCACGCTCCACCACGCGCTCGCGGCGTGAGCGAGCATTTCTTTCGCACGCTCGCGTGGCAGGCGGCGCGGCGCTATCCCGCCCGCGAACGCTTCGCGCGCCACTTCGCCTATGGCAAGCTCACCATTGATCCGGTCTTTGCGCATTTGCTGGCGCGCGGGCTCATCCCTGCGCAGGCACGGGTGCTCGACTTGGGCTCGGGGCAGGGGATCCTGTCGGCCCTTCTTCTCGCCGCGCACGAGCGTCACCGGAGTGGCGATTGGCCTGAGGCGTGGCCTGCGCCGCCGAAGCTTCGCGGCATGCGCGGCATCGAGCTCATGCACAAGGACGTGGAACGTGCGCGCCACGCGGGCGATGCCGCGACAAGTTTCGTTTGCGGCGACATTCGCAGCACCGATTTCGGCGCGGCCGATGTGGTCGTCATTCTCGACGTGCTGCACTACATCGATTATGCAGCCCAGCAGGACGTGCTGCGGCGCGTGCGCGATGCCCTCGGCGCGGGCGGCGTGCTCATCCTGCGCGTAGGCGACGAGTCCGGTTCGCTGCGTTTTCGAATCACCGTGGCGGTGGATCGGGCGATCATGCGCCTGCGCGGCCACCGCCTCGCGCGCCTGCACTGCAAGCCCCTCGAGCAATGGAAACGGGAGCTCACGCAGCTCGGCTTTCACGTCGAAGTGGTGCCGATGAGCGCCGGGACGCCTTTTGCGAACGCGCTCCTCGCTGCACGCCTGGCGCCTCGGCCGTCTTTGCTACCATGAACCGCATGCGTCCCGTTCTTCTTTCCGCGTACACCATGACGAGCTGCCTCGGCCGCGGCCTCGAGCCCACACGCACCGCGCTTGCCGCATCGCGCAGCGGACTTGCGCCATGCCGGTTCGAGACCGCGGCGCTCGACACCTTCATCGGCGAGATCGCCGGCGCCGACGATCAGGCGATGCCGGAGGGTCTCGAGCGCTTCGATTGCCGCAACAATCGCGTGGCGGGGATCGGTTTCGCGCAGGACGGATTCGCACCGGCAGTCGAAGCGGCCGCGCTGCGCCATGGCCGCGAGCGTGTCGGCGTCTTCCTCGGCACCAGCACCGCGGGCATCCTGCAGGCGGAGCTTGCGTACCGGCGCCGCGACCCGACGGACGGCTCGCTGCCTGCAGACTTCGACTACCGCCACACCCAAAACACCTTCTCCGTGGCCGAGTTCACGCGGGCGCGCTTCGGGTTGCAGGGGCCATGCAGCGCGATCTCCACAGCGTGCTCTTCCAGCGCGAAGGCGTTCGCCTCGGCGGCGCGCTTCATCGCGGCGGGTGTGATCGACGCCGCCGTGGTGGGCGGCGTCGATACGCTCTGCCTCACGACGCTCTATGGATTCAGCTCGCTCGAGCTGCTCTCGACACAGCCATGCCGTCCTTACGACGCTGCGCGCGACGGGATTTCCATCGGCGAGGCGGCGGCATTCTTCCTGCTCGAGCGCACGCGCGATGCTTCTTCGCAGGACGACGTATGGCTGCTGGGCGCAGGCGAATCGTGCGACGCGTACCACATGTCCTCGCCTCATCCCCAAGGCCTCGGAGCGCGCATCGCGATGGAAGGCGCGCTGGCGGCCGCGGGCCTGGCACCGGCGGACATCGACTATGTAAACCTCCACGGCACGGCAACGCCGATTAACGACGCGTCCGAGGACAAGGCGGTGCACAGTCTCTTCGGCGACCGCGTGCCGTGCAATTCCACCAAGGGCATGACGGGCCATACCCTCGGTGCGGCCGGCGGTGTCGAGGCGATCATCGCAGCACTCGCAATCACCGACGGCCTCGTGCCGGGAAGCCCGGGCACGCGCACGCTCGATCCCGAGCTCAAGGCGCGCTACGAAATCGCGGTGCAGCGCAGGCCGATCGCGCGCGTGATGAGCAATTCGTTCGGCTTTGGCGGCACTAACTGCAGCCTTGTCTTTGGTCGCCTGCCGCAGGCGGCATGAGCGCCGCCGGGCCGTCCCAAGGCGCGAATGGCGCCCCCTCGGGGGCAGCGCAGCGGCGTCAGCCGCCAGCGTGGGGGGTCCTATGAGCGCCGCCGGGCCGTCCCAAGGCG
>JANXZT010000296.1 GCA_025355395.1 Betaproteobacteria bacterium | reverse complement strand
GTTGATCAGCACATTCGAGTCGATCGCCATGCCCAGCGTCAGCGCGATAGCGGCGATACCGGGCAGAGTCAACGTCGCCTGCAGCATCGACAGCAGCGCGACGAGCAGCAGCAGGTTGAGCGATAGCGCGATCGTCGAGATCAGGCCCATCAGGTGGTAATAGACGCACATGAAGATCGAAAGGACGATGAACCCGTAGAACACCGAGTTGAAGCCCTTTTCGATGTTCTCCTTGCCGAGGCTCGGACCGACCGTGCGCTCCTCGACAATCTCCATCGGCGCCGCCAGTGCGCCTGCACGCATCAGGAGCGCGATGTCGTTGGCTTCGCGCGTATTCATGCGGCCGCTGATCTGGACCCGTCCGCCGCCGATCTCTTCGCGGATGACCGGCGCGGTGATCACTTCGGCCTTGCCCTTTTCCACGAGCACGATCGCCATCCGCTTGCCGACGTTTTCGCGGGTGACATCCTTGAAGATGCGCGCCCCGGCGCCGTCCAGGTTCACGTGCACCGCGGGTTCATTGTTACGCTGGTCGAAGCCCGGCTGGGCGTCACTGATCCTATCGCCGGTCAGCACCACCTGGCGCTTGACCAGGACCGGAGCGCCGCTGCGCTCGGTGAAAAGATCGCTGCCGAACGGCACCTGCCCCGCTGTCGCCTGCTCGAGAGCGCCGGGGTCCTCGTTGACCATCCGGATCTCGAGCGCGGCGGTGCGGCCGAGAATGTCCTTCGCGTGCGCGGTGTCCTGCACTCCGGGGAGCTGCACCACCACGCGATCACTGCCTTGTTGCTGGATGATCGGCTCCGCGACGCCGAGCTCGTTCACGCGGTTGCGGAGAATCTGGATGTTCTGCTGCACGGCGCCGTCCTGAATGCGCTTTTGGGCCTCGGGCTTGAGCGATGCGACGAGCCGCAACTCACCGCCGCCGGCATCTGCGTCGCGCAACAGCACGTCCGGGTAGGTCGATGCGATGGCGCTGCGTGCCTTGTCTCGCTCGGCGCTGTCGCGGAACCGCACCACCACATTGGTGGCTTCGCGGCCCACGCCGCTGTACTGGACCTTCTTTTCGCGCAGCAGTGTGCGGAGGTCGGTGGTGTAGCGGTCCGCCGCCTTGTCGAGCGCTGCCTTCATGTCGACTTGCAGCAGGAAATGCACGCCGCCGCGCAGATCGAGGCCAAGATACATCGGCAAGGCGCCGATCGAAGTGAGCCATTGCGGCGAGGACGAGACCAGGTTCAGCGCGACGATGTAATTGTCGCCCAGGCGGGTCTGCAGCACCTCCTTGGCCTTGAGCTGCGAATCGGTATCGGCGAAGGGCACCTTGACGCCGAGGGGATCGAGCGTCGCGCCGCGGTAAGCGATACCAGCGCCCTTGAGTGCCTCTTCCACCGTTGACAGCAGGTTGCTGTCGATCTTGACGGCGGCCTTCGACGAGGACACCTGCACTGCCGGGGATTCCGAAAAGAAGTTGGGCAGCGTGTAGATCAAGCCGATCAGCAGCGCGGCGATGATGACGAGGTATTTCCAGAGTGGGTATCGGTTCATGCGGCGCTCAAAGGGACTTGATCGTGCCCTTCGGCAGCAACTGGGCGACCGCCTGGCGCTGGACATTGATCTCGACGTTCGGAGCGATCTCGATCACGGCGTACTGCTCGTTCAACTTCGACACGCGACCGATGACGCCGCCGGCGGCCACCACCTCGTCGCCCTTCTGCAGGGCTTCGAGCATGGTGCGCGTCTCCTTTGCTTTTTTCTGCTGAGGGCGAATCAGCAGAAAGTAGAACACCACGAAGATCGCGACCATCGGCAGGAACGCCATCAGGTCGGTGCCGGGCAGTACGGAAGAACCCTGCGCGAACGCGGGTGAAATCATCAGATTGAGCAGCACGGTCAGTCCTTAAGGGGGCTCGTGGAAGCCATCGGCTCGATGGCCGGCGCGCCCGCACACGCTCGGGAGTCCTGCGCGTCGCATCAACGGCCGCGGGTGGCGAATTCGAGGGCGAGTGTGAAGGCCGAATTGAATGCTAATTGAATGCTATCGAACGGGCAGATAACTCATTATTCTAGCACGCGGGCGCGGGCTTCCCGGAACCGCGCCACATGGCCGGAAAGGTCCCCGGAGGCGATGGCGTTGCGCAATTCGGCCGTCAGGGCAAGGTAGTAGTGCAGGTTGTGGATGGTATTGAGCCGGGCCCCCAGGATCTCCTTCACGTGCTGCAGGTGGTGGAGGTAAGAGCGGGTGAAGTGCCGGCAGGTGTAGCAGTCGCAGGTCTCGTCCAGAGGACGGGTGTCGGCGCGGTGCTTTGCATTGCGGATCTTGATGTCGCCGAACCGGGTGAATAGCCAGCCGTTGCGCGCGTTGCGCGTCGGCAGCACGCAATCGAACATGTCCACGCCTGCAAGAACCCCGGCGACGATGTCCTCCGGCGTGCCCACGCCCATGAGATAGCGGGGACGATCCGCGGGCAGGCGCGGTGCGGTGTGGGCGAGCACGCGGTGCATCTCGTCCTTGGGCTCCCCGACCGAGAGCCCGCCGATCGCATAGCCATCGAAGCCAATGCCGGCGAGCCCCGCGAGCGAGGCCTCGCGCAGGTCCTCGTACGTGCCGCCCTGCACGATGCCGAAAAGACGGTTCGGATTTTCGAACTCGTCGAACGCCTGCCGTGAGCGCGCGGCCCAGCGCAGCGACCGCTCCATCGATTGTGCGGCCTCGTCGCGCGTCGCCGGGTAAGGCGTGCATTCGTCGAAGATCATCACCACGTCCGCGTCGAGCGCGCGCTGCACTTGCATCGAGACTTCGGGGGTGAGCAGCAGCTTGTCGCCGTTGATGGGCGAGGCGAACGCCACGCCATCTTCGCGCACGGTGCGCAGTTTCCCGAGACTCCACACCTGGAAGCCGCCGGAGTCGGTGAGGATCGGCCGATCCCAGCCCATAAAGCGATGCAGGCCGCCGTGCGCCGCCACGACGTCGGGCCCGGGCCGCAGCCAAAGATGGAAGGTGTTGCCCAGCAGGATCTGCGTTCCGAGCCGAGCGAGCTCATCGGGGGCCATCGCCTTGACCGTGCCGTAGGTGCCGACCGGCATGAACACCGGTGTCTCGACCGGCCCGTGCGGAAGCTCCAGCCGGGCGTGCCGCGCGTGTCCGGACGTGGCGAGAACACTAAAGCGCATCGACGACTTCCTTCAATAAAGATCGGCTGGCCGCGTGATAAGTGCGCGCAGCGTGTAAACAGCGTGCGCGTGGCGCGCGCTTTTCACTGCCGACCCCGCAACAGCGTCGTCATCCCTGCCTCGCCGCTGGTTCGGCCCGATCGAGGAGCATCGCGTCACCGTAGCTGAAAAAGCGGTAGCGCTCCCGGATGGCGTGTGCGTACCCCGCGCGGATGCGATCGTAGCCGGCAAAGGCGGATACCAGCATGAGCAGTGTCGACCGCGGAAGATGGAAGTTCGTCAGGAGACGCTGCACGACGCGAAAACGATGGCCGGGTGTGATGAAGAGCGCGGTTTCTCCTTCGCCGGCCCGCACGGTGCCATCAACGCCGGCCGCGGCTTCGAGCGCGCGCAAGGAGGTCGTTCCGACGGCAATCACCTGCCCGCCGCGCGCGCGCGTCGCCTCGATCGCTGCCACCGTAGCTTCGGGAATCCGGAACCATTCGCTGTGCATGCGATGCTGCGCGAGCTCCTCGGTCGCTACCGGGGAGAACGTGCCGGCGCCGACGTGCAGCGTGACAAATGCGCGCGCAATGCCGGCGGCATCGAGGGCTGCCAGCAGCGCTTCGTCGAAATGAAGGCCGGCCGTCGGTGCGGCAACCGCGCCGGGTTCGCGCGCGTACACCGTTTGGTAACGGGTGATGTCATCGTTGTCGGCGGGCCGTGCGATGTACGGCGGCAACGGGGTCGTTCCAAAGCGGTCGAGATGGGCGAACAGCGAATCGACGCCGTGCAGTGTCAGTTCGACGAACCGACCTTCGCGGGCGGTGACTGTCGCCGACGCGTTGCCCGGTAGCTCGAGCGTTGCCCCCGGATGCGGCGGATGGCTCGCCCGCCACTGGAAGCGCCCGCGGAGGCTACCCAGCGCGCGCTCGAGCAACAACTCCACCCGGCCGCCAGACGGCTTGCGGGCGGCGAGCCGCGCCTTGACCACTCGCGTGTCGTTGAAGACCAGCACATCGCCGAGGGTGAGAAGAGCGGGTAACTTGGTAACCAGGAGGTCGTCCATTGCATTCGCACGCACCAGCAGCAGACGACTCGCACTGCGTTTGGGCGCGGGATGCTGGGCGATAAGCTCGGGCGGCAGCGCGAAGTCGAAATCCGCGGTGCGGTAGCGGGGGCCCTCGTTCATGTGTGTGCCCGCCATTGATTTGGACGACACCCGATGGCCGAGGGGCCGCGGTGGTGCCGGGAGGGGAAGTCGAATCCCCACGGTATTGCTACCGGCGGATTTTGAGTCCGCTGCGTCTACCAGTTCCGCCATCCCGGCCAAGGCATGTCGATCGCCCCGGCGCTACGGACGGCATTATCCTTAGAATCCGCCACGCCGGCAAAACGTTGCTGCGTGACGTCCGCCGAGACGTCGGGTTGATTGGGCCTAAATGTGCATGGCTGCAAGCACGCCGATGATGCTCGCAATCCCCGCCAGACCGAAGGCGCCGAATCCGAGCCAGGTGCGGCGCGTGAGCAGCGCAATGGCGGCGAGCGCAATCGCGATCTGGATCAGCGTCATCGCCTGGGCCCAGCGATGGTGGACATGCATCGACGCATCGCTTTGGCGTTGCGCATCGTGCCCCTGGGCCTCGAGCTTTTCGGCCTCGGTCTTGATGACATCCTTCTCCTGTTTGTAGCGCTCGACTTCCTGCCGGTAACGGGCCTGCTGGTCGCCGGCGGTAAGGGTGGCGCCAAGCTCGGAAAGATTCTGCTTGTTGCTCTTCGCCTGGTAGAAATTCCATTGGTCCGACGCTTCCGTCTTCTTGATGGCGGCCTCGTTCTTGAACAGCAGCGCTTCGTTTTGCGTGGCGCCTGCCATGTAGCCGAACAACGCCCCAACGGTCGCGAAGATCGCTGTCATGACGGCAATGCGGCCCGAAAACGGATCGTTCGAATGAGTGGCGTGCTCGACTGCATGGTCGTGCGGGCCGTGCACGTGAAACTCGTCTTCTGACATCGTGACTCCTCGTTGGCAGGCTGTTGAAAAACTACTGCGGCGGTCGTCTGCCGCGTTGCCCGGTGCTCGGAATCCTCATGTACCTCGCTTATTTAATACACTCCGCACTCCGGTTCTAGGCGCGCCGTGCGCCTTGCATACAACCGTCCTCGCTACGTTTTTCAACAGCCTGTTAGGTGATCCGCTCACAGGTGACAAACGCAAACGCGAATGGCGCATCGACACCGGCCGGATGCTCCTCGCGCACGACCTCGCGCCAGGCGCCGCGATCGAAATTCGGAAAACGGGCGTCGCCGGAAAAATCGGCAGCGATCTCGGTCATATGCATCCGCGTCGCGCGCGGCAATGCCTCGCGAAAGATCTGCTCGCCCCCGATGCAGAACACCGGCCCTGGCCGGCGCACGAGCGCAATCGCTTCGTCGAGCGATCCCGCGCACTCGGCGCCCACCGCCACGAAATTCGGCTGCCGCGTGATTACGATGCTCTGCCGCTCGGCCAATGGCCGGCCGATCGCCTCCCACGTCTTTCGACCCATGACCATCGCGTGTCCGATCGTGAGTGCCTTGAATCGCTTGAGATCGGTCGGCAGATGCCACGGAAGTCGATTGCGATCACCGATGATGCCATTGGCAGCCACTGCGACCACGAGCTCGAGGGAGGCTGCGTTGCGCGCGGTTGGCGGGGCCGCCGGGGCTGGTGTATCTTGGAAAACTTGCATTGGCCGCGCCACATCATGATTCGGCGCCGATTATAGCCCGCCTCGTTCCGTGTATTACCCGCGCTCATTCCTCAAGTTCATCCTGCTCGGCTTTCTTCTGGTGAGCCTGCCGCTGGTGTACGCGCTCGCCGAGTTGATCCTGTCGCTCGATCGGTTGCAGGTCCAGGGTCAGCATGCAGTGCAGGAAGCCGCCGAAGCGGGGCGCGCGAGCCGCCAGCTCTTCGAGCAGGCAGTGACGCTCGAGCGCGTGGTGCGCCAATACCTCATCCTCGAGGACCCGGCGCTCCTGGAAGACTACGCGCGATTGCGGCAGGACTTCCGCCAGACGGCCGGACAACTCGCGTTGTTGCCGCTCGCGCCGGATCAGCTGAAGGCGCTGGAAGATCTCACCGACACCGAGAGCCGGCTGCACCAGCTGTTGAACGCGCCACAGCGGCCTGCCGATACGCAATTGCAGCTTGCCGATGGCTACGCGCGACTTGCCGATGGTGCGCAATCCACGCTGGCCGCGACCAACAGCCTCACCGAGCGCGCCATCCAGCGGCTGCAGGAGATCGGTAGCGAAGGCCGGCAGAAATGGCTGTATCTCACGGCCGCCACCGTCGCCATTGCGCTCGCACTTGCCATCCTGTTTGCGGTGCTGATCGCGCGCCCGATCCGCCAGCTCGACCAAGCCATCCGGCAGATGGGCACTGCCGATTTCACGCATCCGATCGAGGTAAACGGCCCGCAGGATCTGCGCTACCTGGGGCAGCGGCTCGAGTGGCTCCGTTCACGCCTGCACGACCTCGAGGAGCAGCAGAACCGTTTCCTGCGCCACGTTTCCCACGAGCTCAAGACGCCGCTCACCGCGGTGCGCGAGGGCACGGAGCTCCTGCGCGATCGCGTTGGCGGCGAGTTGTCGCGCGAGCAGCAGGAGATCGTGCGCATCGTGCGCCAGAACTGCCTGCAACTGCAGAAGCTGATCGAGGATCTGCTGCGCTACCACCAGACGCGCGCGATGGAGCCCCAGGCGCTGGGGCCGGTGTCATTGCCGGAGGTGATTCACCGCGTGACGCGCGAGCACAAGCTGGCCGCCCTCGCACGCATGATCACGTTCGAGGCGCAATTGCATCCCGTCGTGGTCAATGGCGACGGCGAACGAATCCGCACCATCGTCGATAATCTGATCTCCAACGCCATCAAGTATTCGCCGCGAGCGGGTGTCATTGCGCTGAATCTCGAGGTCGACGAAGGCTGCGCCGTGCTCGAGGTCTCCGATGAGGGACACGGCGTCTCCCCGGAAGAGCGTGAGCGCATTTTTGAATCGTTCTATCAAGGCAAGCCACCGGCGGAAGGCCGCGTGAAAGGCTCGGGGCTGGGGCTTGCCATCGCGCGCGAATATGCCCTCGCCCACGATGGCCGGATCGAAGCGCGTGATCGCCGCGACGGCAAGCGCGGCGCCACGTTTTCCCTGCGCTTGCCAATGGGCGGGGTTGGCACGGCGACGGTGGCGCAGACGCTTCCTGTTCCGGGGGCGCCCACCACCGTGGCCGCGAGCGAATGAACGGCGCCCTTTTTCCGACGTTCGGCAGTACCTGCATCGCACTCCTTCTGGCAGCTTGCGCAGCGGCTCCGCCCATCGACGTCGCACCGCCCCCCAACGACGAGCCCATCGTTGAGTTCCTGCCGCCGCGATCGACGCCAATGATCGAATCCCCCCCGATCGAGCCCGTGGAGCTTCCGGAGTCGCTGGCGCCCGAGCCGGTCCCCACGCCGACGGTGGTGGTGCCGCCTCCCAGCGCGTTAATCCTTCCAGCGCCTCCCCTGCAGCCGCCCGAGCCCGTCGTGGTGGTCCCGGAACCGCCGTCAGACGACAGCCAGGTGGCAGCGTTGGTGGCGGATCTCGCGAGATACGCGGCGATGCCCGGTGAAGAGATTAAAAAGGAAATGAACGGCGCGATCCAGGCGCTCGCGCGGCAGCGCACTGACGTGAACCGAGTGCGTCTGGCGATGCTCTATACACTTACCCATTCCCCACCGGACGATCAGCGCGCCCTGCAACTCCTCGAGAACGTCGCCAGGAACAGTCCCGGCTCACCGGGCGTGAAGCTGCTGGCGAGCATCCTCCAAGTACAAGTTGTCGAGCGGGTGCGTGCAGTGCGGGAAGAGCAGCAGAAGGCCGATGCGGCAATCCAGAAGCTCGAAGCCCTGCGGGTGATGGAACGCAGCCTGCTGCGCGACCGTGTCCGAAGCGGTGGTGGCGGCGGCGGTGGCGGCTCCAGCGGTGGTCGGTAATCGATAGGAATCCATGCAAAACGGCGAAATCCTGCTGGTCGACGATGATCCCGACCTGCTGAAGCTGATCAGCCTGCGGCTTACCTCGGCGGGTTACCGGGTGCGCAGCGCCGACAGCGGCGAGACCGCGTTGGCGGCGCTCGCCGTGGCGCGCCCGGCCGCGGTCATCACCGATCTGCGTATGCCGGGCATCGACGGCCTGCAGCTCTTCGCGGCGATCCACCGCCAGCATCCCGCGCTGCCGGTCATCATTCTGACCGCGCATGGCACCATCCCCGATGCCGTGTCGGCAACGCAACGCGGGGTCTTCGGCTTCCTGACCAAGCCGTTCGACAGCCAGGAGCTGCTGCAAAAAGTCGCGGCGGCAGTCTCGCTTTCGGGTGGCGAATCGGCGACCGGCCAGGATCCGGCAGGAGAGTGGCGCTCCGGGCTCATTACCCGCAGCCCCCGAATGGAGGATGTCCTGCGGCAAGCCCGCCTGGTCGCCGACTCCGAACCAGCGTGCTGATCTACGGCGAATCGGGAACCGGCAAGGAGCTCCTCGCGCGTGCGATTCACCGGGCGAGCCCACGTCGCGACAAGCCGTTCATCGCCGTCAACTGCGGCGCCATTCCGGAACCGCTCCTCGAATCCGAGCTTTTCGGCCATGTTCGCGGCGCCTTCAGCGGCGCTGTGCAGGCGCACAAGGGCCTCTTTCAGGCCGCCACGGCCGGGACGATCCTGCTGAACGAGATCGGCGACATGCCGCTCGCGCTGCAGGTGAAGCTGCTGCGCGTGCTGCAGGAGGGGGAGGTGCGCCCGGTTGGGGCGACCCAATCCATCCCGGTCGATGTCCGCGTGGTTTCCGCGACCCACCGCGATCTGGACGCCGCCAAGAGTTCCGGCCACTTCCGTGAAGATTTGTACTACCGGCTCAACGTTGTATCGCTAAAGCTGCCCTCGCTCGCTGACCGACGTGAAGATATTCC
>JANXZT010000188.1 GCA_025355395.1 Betaproteobacteria bacterium | reverse complement strand
TGGTCGCACAGCCAGGGCATCTTCAACCTGCGGCGCGACCTCGGCTTGGCATTGCACTTACCGGCCGATGTTATCGTGGTGCGCCACGTCGAAGGAGCCGGTTGCTACGGTCACAACGCCGCCGACGATGTCGCGTTCGATGCGGCGCGCCTGGCGCGGGCAGCCGACGGTCATCCGGTGCGCGTGCAATGGTCGCGCGCCGATGAGCTTGGCTGGTCACCATTCGGACCGGCGATGCGGGTCGAGCTCGAAGCCGATCTCGATGCCGCCGACGCCATCGTCGGCTGGCGCCACGAGACCTGGAGCAACGGGCATAGCACCCGGCCGGGCCGCGCCGAGTCACCCGGGCTTCTTGGCAGCTGGCACCTGGAAACGCCATTCGAGCGCTTGATTGCGATCAATGCGCCACTGGCGGCAGGCGGCGGTGGCGAACGCAACAGCGTGCCGTGCTACGACTTGCCCGCGTGGGAAGTGATCAACCATCGCGTGCTGGAGTCGCCGCTGCGCACCTCGGCACTACGCGCTCTGGGCGCGTTTGCGAACGTGTTCGCCATCGAATCGTTCCTTGATGAGTTGGCAGCGCTGGTCAAGGCCGATCCGGTGCATTTTCGTCTGCGCCACCTTCGCGATGAACGAGCGCGGGCGGTGGTCGAGCGCGTCGCCGGCAACGCTCGGTGGACGGATTGGAAGCGGCGCGAAGGAATGGGGCATGGCATCGGCTTCGCGCGCTACAAGCACACCAGCGCCTATTGCGCCGTGATTGCGGAGGTTGAAGCGGAAGCGGAAATCAGGGTGCGGCGGCTTTACATCGCGGTGGATGTTGGCCAGGTCATCAATCCCGATGGCGTCATCAATCAGATCGAAGGCGGCGCGATTCAGGCGGCCAGCTGGACGATCAAGGAGGCGCTGCGATTCGACACCCGGCACGTGACCAGCGCCGATTGGGAAACGTATCCCATCTTTCGCTTTGCCGACGTACCCGAGGTCGAGGTCGACATCATCAGCCGTCCCGAATTGCCCTCGATGGGCGCCGGCGAAGCCTCACTCGGGCCGACGGCCGGCGCCATCGCCAATGCCGTGTGCGACGCGTTGGGATTGCGGATTCGGGATTTGCCGCTGACGCCCGAGCGCATCATGGTGGCGATGGAATGAGAGCGCTTTTCAGAAACTGAAACATGGCAAACACCACTCTCCACCTCATCAGCGCCGGCGCGGCCAAGGGCCTGGTCGAGGCGCTGCGCGACGAATGGACCGCGTCGACGCAAGTGACGATCGATGGCTCGTTCGGTGCCGTGGGTGCAATGAAGGACAAGCTCCTCGCCGATGCTCCCTGCGACGTCCTGATCCTCACCCAGGCGATGCTCGAAGAGCTCGCCGCCAAGAACGTCATCGCTGCGGATTCAATCCGCCCGTTGGGACGCGTCTTCACGGGTGTCGCCGTTCCCGACGGCGCCGTGCCACCGGCCATCGACTCCCCGGATGCATTGAGACAAAGCCTGCTATGCGCCACGGCGATCTACATTCCAGACCCGCAGCGCGCAACGGCCGGCATTCACTTCGCCAATGTGTTGAAGCAGCTGGGCATCGATCAAGTCGTCGCACCGCGGCTGCGCGCGTTGCCTAATGGCGCAGCCGCGATGCACGCGATGGCGAACGCGAACGACCCGGGAGCGATCGGCTGTACCCAGGTGACCGAAATCCTTTATACCGAACGCGTCACGTTGATCGGATTGCTGCCGAAGGCGTTCGAGCTTGCGACGTTGTATTCCGTCGCGGTGTGCACCGGTAGCAGGGCTCCCGCCTTAGCGCGACGCTTTGCCGATCTGCTCGCGGGTGACAAGACGGCCGCGTTGCGCGCGCAGGGCGGGTTCCAGCCATGACAGTGAATCGATATGGCCGGTGACAGCCATCACTGCGGGGCACGGACCGGTTGCGCATCAACGTCGAGGAGCACCTCAAGAACCGTCACCGATAGCGCTTGTCAAGAACATTCTCTGCGCTGCCCTCATTCCCACGCAGAAAGATCGGGATGCTGCTCGTGCCAGGACGTGACGGCTTGGAATGCGCGGCCGATCCGCACCAGCGACGCATCGGCAAACGGTCCACCGATGATCTGCATCCCGATGGGCAACCCGTCGCCGGAAAACCCCGCCGGGAAGGAAAGCGCGCACGCTCCCAGATAGTTGGCCGCGCGGGTAAAGGTCGCGAGCGCGGTGCTGGTCTCGTCAACGTCGACGACCGGTGTGGCGGTGATGGGCAGGGTCGGCGTGAGGAGCGCGTCGCGCCCGCGCATCCAACGCGCGAATGCGTCCGCGGTCCGGGCCTTTGTGTCCAGCTCGTCGATGTAATCCGCCGCGCTGATTGCTTGTCCTGACAACAGGCGCTGGCGCACCCAGGGGTCGAGCGGCAACGCTTCGTCTTCGATCTTGCCGCGATGAAACGCGTAGGCTTCGGCCGCAATCAGGCGGCCGTTCCTGAGCATCAACTCTTCGAAATCGACGGGTGGTTCTGCTTCCTCGACCGTCGCGCCGCAATCGCGCAGCACCGCGATCGTCTCGTTCCTGATGCGCAGCACGTCGGGCAGGGTCCACGCCGGAATCTGATCGACCGGGAGCGCCGCGATGCGGCATCCGCGAAGGTCCACACCCGCAGCATTTGCGCCGGCGAAATCGACTTCGGGTCGATGCCAAGTGCGCGCATCGTCGGCATCGTGTCCCATCATCGCCATCATGAGAAGGGCAGCATCGTCCACGGTGCGGGTGAGCGGCCCAAGGGAATCGAGCGTCCTCGACAGCGGCACGACGCCGGCCAGGCTGATGATGCCGTAGGTGGGCTTCAACCCGGTGAGATTGGTGAGCGCCGCGGGGATGCGAATGGAGCCCCCGGTGTCGGAGCCGATGGCGGCAGGCGCCAACCCGGCCGCTACCGCGACCGCGGATCCGCTGCTCGATCCGCCGGGGACGCGATGCACACCGGTGTCCCACGGGTTCCATGGCGTGCCCATCGGCGCATTGCGGCCCCAGCCGCCGAAGGCAAACTCAACCATGTGCGTCTTGCCGAGCACGATCATGCCTGCGGCGAGAAGCCGCCGAACTGCGACGGCGGTTTCGCCCGCCATGCGCCCCTCCCACGTGCGCGATCCGGCCGTGGTGACACGACCCGCCAAATGCATGAGGTCCTTGAGTGCAATCGGCAAGCCATGCAAGGGACCCCGTGTCATGCCTGCCCGCCGCTCGAGATCGGCGGCTTCAGCGCAGGCGAGTGCCTCTTCCGCGTAAACATCGACGAAGGCATGCAGGTGTCCATCGAGGCGGCGAATGCGATCGAGGCAGGCCGCCACGAGCTCGCGGGAGGAGCATTCGCTTCGCGCCAACATGCCGGACAGCGCTTGCAATGATTGAAACGGAAGCGCATCTTGCATCGGTGACCTCGTAATGGCGCAAACGTGACGAGGATAGCCGATGCACGGAACTGCAGCTACCGCGCGAATCGCTTCACGACTGACCTTTACGCCAAGGTGTGACTGTCGATTCCGGTAAAATCGTCGCCGCCGCGAAGGCGGGAGCCCAGCGTCGTTCGCCGCAAGACACCTAAGCCTGCGCGGGGACGACGATATCCATATTTTCTGCGTCACGTATTTTCGTAACCCGCAGTAAGTTTTTCATTCGAGCGGTTGGGCCAGCGTTTGCCGGCCAATGGCCGACCATCTTGTCGGCCAATCGGCGCTAGAATGAAGTCGCGCCTTTTCACTCTCCGGACTCTCAAAGCCAGCGTATGTCTTATCAATCCATGCTTGTTCATGTCGATGACGGCGAGCGCGCGGTGGTGCGGCTCGGTGCGGCCGCCCGGCTTGCCCGCAGCTTCGAAGCCGAGCTGATCGGCGCCTATAGCGTACCCACCGCGTCGCTTACGCCGTCGGTTTCGGCGATGCTGCCCGACCGCATCGTCGCGCAGCGGATGCAGGAAATGGGTGAGGCGCAAGCCGCCGCCGAGGCACTCTTTCGTGCTGCGGCGACCCGCGCCCGGGTAGCAGCGGTCGAGTGGCGCGCTCCCGCCGGTGGCGCCATTCCGGCCATCGTCGAGCATGCCCGGTGCACTGATCTTGTGATCATCGGCCAACGGGACCCGGACGATGCGCAACATGGCTTCAGCAGCGATCTCGCCAATGCGCTGGTCCTGCAATCCGGCCGGCCGGTGTTGTCCATTCCGTTTGCGGGGGCGCCCACCGCCATCGGAAAAACGGTGCTGGTGACCTGGAACGGCAGTCGCGAATCGGCGCGCGCAGTGGCCGACGCCATGCCGATGCTCGCTCGTGCCGAGAAAGTATTCGTGCTCTCGATTGCCTTGAAGAACGACGAGACGGCGGCAGAGAGGCACGCCGACCAGCGGCTGCTCGCGTGGTTGCGCTATCACGGCATCGTCGCCGTGCCGCGGCACTATCGCATCCCCGACGGCGACGCCGGTGAGTTGATCCTTTCCCATGCGGCGGACATCGAAGCGGATCTGCTGGTCATGGGTGCATACAGCCATTCGCGCGTGCAGGAGATGGTGCTGGGAGGCGTGACGCGGCTGGTGCTGGATACCATGACCGTGCCGGTGCTGATGTCGCATTGAGTCGCGAAAAGCGCGGCACCACAGGGCGAGGAATCCGTAGCCTCACCTCACCTCGCACCGCACGCCTGCGAAGTATCGGTTGCGTTCGGTTTCCAAGCCGTTTGGCCCCGCGAAATATTGGCCACGTGGTGCACCACGCACTTAGTGTCGCTGCCGGGCTAAGCCGGCTTGAGCCGCGCGGTCATCTCCCGGCCGCCGCCGAGCCACCGTGATGATTGAATGCAAGCGCACGACCGGCAACTCAAAGCAGCGGGTGCTCTCCGATGTGTTGCAGCTTGTGCTGGAGACGGCCATGCGCCAGAGCGAACTGCTTAAGACCCTCGAAAGGAAGCACATCGACCCTTTGTGATCCGTTCATAGAGAAAGCCGGGCATTGGCGACCTTAGTAGTCCGTAAACCTGAGGTATGGCTAAAGCGATTGCGAAAAGCGGCTGATCTCGGTGAACAGGCTACTATGTCTTCCGCCGCGTCTTTCCAGTCGCCGCAGCCAACTCTTCCAACCTCTCGCCGGCTTCGCGCTTCCCGATCCCGCGTAGCGCTGCGAGCTTCGAAATCTGCGCGCCACGTGGACGCGCCTGCTCGCGCTCCCAGTTGTAGACGGACTGAGCGCTGACGCCGATCAGTTTTCCGAAGTCGGTGGCGGACAGCCCAAGGCGGTTGCGCTGTGCGCGCAATCCCTTCGCGACAAACCGCACACGCTTTGCCGTCGATTCGGAGGGCACTGCTGGCGAGGCAATGGGTAACTTGCGCGATAGAAGCTTGACCTGCCGTTCGAGCTGCACCACTTGCCGCTTCAGCAACGCGATGTCCTTACGGTGCTGGGCAGTCGCCTTCTTGGTCTGATCGATCTGGCCCCGACTTTCCTTCCGGGATAGCCTCGAAATTTCTTCACGTAGTACGGTTCCAATGTTGGGCATGAGGTTCCTGTGACGGTTGAACTGCGCGAACGGTACCAAACCGTGAAAATATCTCTATTGGCGCAGTCGTGAGAAAATAGTAGTTGGGCGTGGGACCACGCTCGGAAAGGCGGCTTACGGCAGGGAAACCTGTCGTTTTGTCCGCGAACGGTTTTAGAATCGGAGGATCAATCGGAACCGTTGGGGGTAGCGAACGCCAAAAATTGAATGTAAATGCGGATATCACTATACCTGCTGCCAGTCCGAGAGTGAGCGCAATTAGCCGTTGCTGATACAAATTGAGCCGGTTCTGGCGCAAAGACCGCTCCATATCCACTAGACGGTCCAGATACTCGGAACGCTCCCTTTCCAATTCCAATTCCCTGTTCGACGGACTGATGGATCACCTCCAAGCGAAGTGCTAGCGGCCTGCGTCGGTGGAATTGACCACGAATGCAAACAGGGTCTCGCCGCTGTTCATGCAGTAGCGTAGCCGGATTGCCACTGGCCTCACCCGCAAAAAACGCCTACGTCGCTAAAGTCAACGCATCGATAACCGCCGCGTCGTCATGCTTCGGCAGTTGACGCCCGTTGAAACTGGATAGGCGGTCATCGCCTCGGCAGGGTCGGCCGCAGCAGCTCCACGGCGTCGAGCTGCTCCACATCGAGCCACCGAGCGTAATTCGCGGGCACAAGGATTACCGGCATGCGGTTGTGGATGGGCGCAACCAGCTCATTTGGGTTGCCGGTGATGATCGTGAACGTCTCTAGCGATACTTCGATGATCGCAATGATTGCGATCACCGTGAAAATCGCGCTGCTTACCCCTGCGTCACTCTCTGTCCGTGCTCCCGTGTGGCATGAAACGCCACCTTGGGCCAGCGATCGATCGTGACCTGGAGGTTGTACTTGTTCGTAGCAAGGAATACCGGATTGCCGTCGACGTCGGTGGCCATTGAAGCCGCTTGCTCGCGCTCGAAATTGCGTCGGGTCATGTCGTCGGGAAAGACCAGCCACCGGGCCGTCGAGATACTTGCGGGATCGTAGAGCGCGTCCGCCTTGTATTCGCGAGCCAGCCGATCGGCGACAACCTCGAACTGCAGCTGCCCCACGGCACCGAGCAGCAAGGTCTTGCCTTGCGCCGTCTCGAACACCTGGATCGCGCCTTCTTCGCCGAGTTCCTGCAAGCCCTTCTGCAGCTGCTTCGATTTGAACGGATCGCGCGGGCGCGCGACGCGAAAGAGTTCTGGCGCAAAGTACGGGATGCCCCTGTACGCGAGCGCTTCGCCTTCGGTCAGCGTATCCCCGATCTGCAACTGGCCATGGTTATGAATGCCGATGATGTCGCCGGCGACGGCGTTCTCGCTCGCCACCCGTTCGTTCGCCATGAACGTGAGGACGTTGCCAAGCTTCATCTCGCGCGCAATGCGCAAATGCCGCACCTTCATCGCCGGCGTATAGCGCCCCGAGCAAACGCGGAAGAATGCGATGCGGTCGCGATGCCTGGGGTCCATGTTGGCCTGGATCTTGAACACGAATCCGGAAAACGGTGCTTCGGCCGGATGCACTACGCGCACGCTCCCATCACGCGGCTGCGGCGGAGGCGCCCATTCAACCAGCGCGCGCAGGATTTCCTGGACGCCGAAGTTATTGATTCCTGAACCGAAGAATACCGGGGTCTGCCGGCCGGCGAGGAACTCCGGAAGGTCGAATGGGTGACTCGCGCCGCGGACGAGATTCACGTCCCGTCGCACGATTCCCATCTCGTCGGGAAATAACGCGTCGAGGCGCGCGTGGCCAAGGCCTTCGATGCGCTCGGATTCGCTGCTGCGACGCTCTTCGCCGGGCGTGAATCGAATCAACCGGTCGTGGATCAGATCGAACACCCCGCGAAATGCCTTGCCCATGCCGATGGGCCACGTCACCGGCGCACAATCGATCCTGAGCACCGCTTCGATTTCCTCGAGGAGCGCAATTGGCTCGCGCACTTCGCGGTCCATCTTGTTCACGAAAGTGATGATGGGTGTCGCGCGCAGCCGGCACACTTCGAGCAGCTTGATCGTCTGCTCTTCCACCCCTTTCGCGGCATCGATCACCATGACCGCGGCATCGACGGCCGTCAGTACGCGATAGGTGTCTTCGGAGAAATCCTGGTGGCCAGGCGTATCGAGTAAATTGATGGTGTGGCCCAGGTAATCGAATTGCATCACCGAGCTCGTCACCGAGATGCCCCGCTGTTTTTCGACTTCCATCCAGTCCGAGGTGGCATGGCGCGAGCTCTTGCGCGCCTTGACGGTGCCGGCGAGCTGGATCGCCCCGCCGAAGAGCAGCAGCTTTTCGGTGAGGGTGGTCTTGCCCGCGTCGGGATGCGAGATGATGGCGAACGTGCGCCGCTTGGCAACGTCTCGCAGGAGATCGGCGGGGAAGGCAGGTCCGTTCATGATAGGAGTGACGACCAAGGTCGGCGCCGTGCTGAAAACAAAAGCCGCCGGCCGAGGGCGGCGGGCGGCGGATAAGGAATTATACCTGTTGGCGCACCGGTGATTCAGGGCGGCGGCGGGGCGCGTAACGGCTCATCATGGCAGCGTCTGATGACCGGTCGAGTGCCGTATCGGATCGGGTCATTCGCAACCTTTAACCTTGATCGAGGAGAACATCATGAAGCGCGCTACGACGATCATTGCCGTAATCGGCTTATGGAGCGCCGCAGCAGCGGCCGAGCAGATTGGCTGCACGTCGACCACGTTCCGGCTTTTTGGAGCCAATGACCGCGTGTGCATTTCGGCGTTCGATGACCCGCATATTCCTGGTGTTTCGTGCCACGTGAGCCAGGCGCGCACGGGAGGCGTGAAGGGTTCGCTCGGACTCGCCGAAGACCCGTCGCGGTTCGCCATCGCCTGCAGGCAGACAGGGCCGATCACGTTGCCGGATAAAATGCCCAGGGAGGAAAGCGTTTTCAGCGAGAACACCTCCATCCTGTTCAAGGAAACCAAGGTGGTGCGCATGTACGACGAGAAGCGGCGCACGCTCGTTTACGTGGCGATCAGCCGCAAGGTGATCGAAGGCTCGCCGATGAACTCGATTTCGACCGTGCCGGTGATGCCGTGGCAGGGGCGATGATGGACGTGATCAGGGCGCGCCGACCAGGGCTTGTTCACACTATGCCCGGATGCAGCGTGAACAGCTCCTGTCACGAATGATGTGTCCTGACCTGGACTCGACCGAACAAACATCGTCCGATCAAGTTGCAGCACATCCGTTCAACGACCGCGTTCGACCCGTTGCTGCCTGTCGAGCTCTGGAGAGGCGGACGTTCGCGAACTTCGCTGAACGGCCAGCGGACATTCAATGACGTTGCACGGAGTTGCCTCCGTGCCCCTTAATGCAAGCGGCGTGCTGCCACGAAGCTCTTTATCGACTGGCGCGATTGTCAAAGCCGCGCAGCAGGTTGCGGGTTACCTGAGATCGAGGCTCCACACGCCGCGTCCGTGCGTCGCCGCGTACAGCACGCGTGCGGCCGAGTCGATCGTCAGCCCGTATGCCGCGACGGCGGGGAGGCTGCCGGCGGCGGGCACCCACGTCGAGCCGCCGGAAGGCAGCATCGCTACGCCGAAGTCAGTGCTGGCGTACAAGTCGCCGGTCAGGTCATCGCGGACCAAGCCGGTCACGGGCTGGTCCCCGATGTTGAGGCTCAAGTCGGTCCAGGTCGCAACGCCCGTCCCGGAATTGTAACGGACCTCGAAGACGTGTCCCGTCGCGGTTCCCGCGGCAACTGCGTACGCGTCGTAACCCGAGTACGAGACGAACCCATGGTTCGCATTCGCCGGGTCGACCGCGATGCCGCTGATGAAGCGGGTCGGAGTCGGCATGTTGGCGACCGGCGGCAGGTCGACCCGTGCAAACGTCACGCTGCGCGCGACCGAATTGTTCGCGTTGTGCGAGATGAACAAGCGCCCACGCCGCGTGCCGACCCACAGTGTGCTGGTATCGCCCCGCGCGCGGGCGGTCGCCACGACGTACGACCCGCCCTTGTCGGTGCCAAAGGATGAGCCCGTCAACGTGACCCCGCCCAACGGCACCCAGTCACCGCAGGGGAACGCGGGGTCGAAGTCACCCGTGTATTCGTTGCAGTGCAGTTCCAGATAGGCTTGCGTCCCACCGTTATCCTGCGTGCGCCAGACGCGCTGTTGACCGATGAACCACGACTGGCTGACCACGGGATCGTTGATGAGCGGCACGTAGAATGAGGATGCCTCGGTGCCGAGCACGTCCGCAATCCAGTTCCATCCGAGCGGATCGTTGCCGCGGAAGTTCACGTCGCCCTGGGCACTGAAGTAGGTGTGCATGCGGATGTTCGGTTTGCCGACGTCGATGCCGGATTGACCGCCGTCGCCGCCGATCGATTCGAACCAGCTACCCTTCCCCTTGCCGTTGTAGGCCCACGTGCCGTTGTCTTGCGTGCCGCCGATGACGTCGTTCCACGGGTCCTGAGCATTCAGCGATACGCTCTGGAACTGCAACGTCGCGAGACCCTGGTTGACGCTCGTGATCTTGGTCGGAATCACCGCGAGCCACGCCTGACAGTCGGTCAGCTTGACGGGCGAAAGGCCGCGACTCGCGCAATCCGCGGAGGCGTTCGAGAACGTTCCGTCGATGCGTACGAGGCCACCGTCGGAGGCGAAAAATACGGTGTTAGGATCGTCCGGAGTGGCGACGATGGCATGCTGGTCCGGATGCATGCCCAGCGGCGGACTTTGCGTATCGTTGGTCATGTCGGTGAAATGCACGCCCGCATCGGCGGAACGCTGGACGGCTCTGCCGTTCGAAGGCGGATTCGCGGTGAAGATTTCGCCATATTGCATCGACCCGCCGATGTAGACGATGTTCGGCGCACCAGGCGGAGAGTAGACCGCCATGTCGTACGAGCACTGGCCGGTGCAGAAATTGTACGAGGCGAAACCGGGAGTGCCATCGGTGCTGCTGGACAGTTTGGTCCAGCCGGGATTGGTGGTGCCGGTCGTCAGCGTCGCCGAGGTAACGTGAGCATTGTCAACGCGGTAAAAGTTCGCAGCTCCGCTGCCGGCGTCACCGACGTAGATGCGCAGATTGCCGTTGGCCATGGGCGCCAGCGAAAGCTCGGTCCGGGAGAAAGACGAATTGGCGATGGTCCCTCCACCTGCGGAGGCAAAAACTTGCTCGAAGCCGCCGCCGGCCTTCGCGCGATAGAGTCCGTAGTCCATCATCGCGAAGTAGGCCTGCGATCCGTCGAACTGGATGTTCGTCACCCCGCCGCGGAAGAAATCTCCGCCGTTCGCCGAGCTGGGATTGACCGGATCGGACGGCTGGCTAAAGCCCAATGCGAAGGTCTGGCCGCCGTCGGTGGATTCATAGAGGCCCACCGTGGGCGCACCCGGCGGTGTAAAGCGCCCGCCATTTGCCGACGACGAGCCATGGCGCGCGACCGCCGTCCCGATGAAGATGTGCTGCCCATTGGCGGGGTCGACCGCGACGGCGCCGATCGAGCGGCCAGTGGCGATGGGCGCACTTCCCGCAACCAGCGTCCACGTGCTCCCGAGGTCGGTGGACTTGTACAAGCCCACGCCCGCTTCAGAATCGCCTGAGCCGTTGGGTTCGCCAGTGCCAACGTAGAGAGTCCTGCCCTTCGGATCGGTCGGATCGAAGATGATCGAGCCGATCGCGTTTGACGGAATGCCATCGCTCGACGGCTTCCAGTCGGGATTGGGGGACAAGCCATTGCGGCCTCGCCAGACACCGCCGCCCGCGGACCCGACGAAAAGCGTGCAGTCGCCGTTGCCCTTGCCGTTCGCCTGGCAAGCCGGGGACAGCGCGAGCGACGTGATGCGGCCCGAGTTGTAGGTCGGACGCCCCGTATAGGTGGCGAGGGCGTCGACGAGCGGCTCAATCGGCCCAACCTCCCGCCAGTTGCTCTTCTTGCCGCCGGGGAGTTTTTTCACCGCGACGAAATTTTCACCGCGACGAAAGACTGCGCAGCATTCTGTTGCTGCGCTGGCTGGATGTATGTCGCCGGGTACGCGCGGTTGTCGTATTGTTCCTGCGCCGGGCCGCTGATAGTTCCTTCGCCGCCGTTGGTCCCCGGCTCCTGCGCAAACGCCTCCTCGACAGCATGCTGGTTGAACAAGTGGGTAGATGCCTGATCACGCCTCTCCTTGGCCCTGCTTTGCGCCAACGTGTCGGAACTGGATATCGAGATCAAAAGTCCCGCACTGACGAGCATTGCCACGGGAATTGCTTTTATCGTACGACGCATGAGGGTCCTCTCATTGAGACGAAACATGTATCAAACCGGTTGTCGAACTTCGGGTCGGCAATCAGCCTGGTGTGGCGAATATTGCGAGAATCGCGATTCATTTCGATCGGCATCACCAAATGCTCGCCCTCGTTGCCAGATCGCAAGACGGTGTAATGGTCGATCCGCTTGTCGCCGACATTCTTCTTGCACGACGCGCAAGTCTACACAACCGCAACGCAGTGTCAATTTCCGTCGCCGCAGTCCGCGACGGGGGCAAATTCAGTTCGCGCTTGCGGCAATCTCTCGACACGGGCGAGAAGGTCCGTCGGCGTTTCGTGCATTGCGTAAGTCGCAGTACGGCTGAGGCAGGTGCACTGGAGACAGGTGACTGTCGTGGGGTAGCCCAGCGCTGGATGCAAGAAGCGGCGTCGACTCCCCGGTGGCGCGTTCAGGTGCGAACGCGTTGGCGCCCAAGTGGCCGGCCGTGCCGGTGAGCGGCCGCTTTGGAGGACGACGTGCTACGACCTGTTGTGGCCGATTGCAGCGGGTCCATGGCAAAGTACGATCTGACACAGGTTGCTAGATCAAATCCGGGTCACGACAAATGATGCGTCTCATCGCCCACCTCGACATGGACGCGTTTTACGCCTCCGTCGAGTTGCTGCGCTACCCTGAGCTGCGGGGCCGGGTGGTGGTGATCGGCGGCGGACGCCGGCACCAGCCCGACGAGGCGATCGACCCCACCAACGGACGCGTCACGCGCACCTTCCACACGTTGCACGGCTATACGGGTCGCGGTGTCATCACCACGGCGACGTACGAGGCGCGCGCGCTCGGGCTGCATTCGGCGCAAGGCATGATGAAAGCGGCGGTACTCGCGCCGGACGCGATCCTGCTACCGGTGGATTTCGACGCGTATCGAAACTATTCGCGACTCTTCAAGGCGGCCGTGCGCGAGATTGCACCTACTATCGAAGACCGCGGCATCGACGAGATCTACATCGATCTTACAGACGTGGTCGGCCCGGAACCCCCCAGTCGCCCACCATGGGCTGCCGAGGATGGCGCCAATGGCGTTCTCGACATGACGCCAAAGATTGCCGAAGCCGATGAGCCGTCGCGCGAATGCTGGAGCCGCGCCCGGGATCTCGCCGGCAGTCTCAAGGACGCGGTCCGGGCGGCCACCGGCCTCACCTGCTCGATCGCGGTGGCGCCCAACAAGCTTCTCGCCAAGATCGCATCGGAGCTCGACAAGCCGGATGGCCTCACCATGCTGCGGGCTTCGGATATCCCCGCGCGGATATGGCCTTTGCCCGCGCGCAAAATCAACGGGATCGGCCCCAAGGCCAACGTCAAGCTCGATGGCTTGGGCATTCGCACCATCGGCGAGCTTGCTGCGGCCGATCCGGCATGGCTCTCGGAACACTTCGGCGCCAACTACGGTGCGTGGCTGCACGCCGTCGCGCACGGTCGTGACGAGCGCGAGGTCGTCACCCATAGCGAGCCCAAGTCGATCAGTCGCGAGCTCACCTTCGAGCGCGACCTGCACGCCCAGCGCGATCGCGAAGAGCTGTCGCGCATTTTTACGGATCTCTGCACGGGGGTGAGCGAGGACCTCCAGCGCAAGGGCTACGCCGGCCGGACGATCGGTTTGAAGCTGCGCTACGACAACTTCAGTACGGTCACCCGCGACCAGACCATCGCCTGGCCGACCCAGGATGCGTATCTGATCCGCCGCACCGCCGGCGGGTGCCTGAAACGCGTCGCGCTCGATCGGCGGATTCGACTGCTGGGGGTGCGGGTGGGGGGGTTGGTGCCATCCGATTCGATGGTGGCCGCTAGCGGTTCCGAGGCACGAGAGCCGACCCCGTCGTTATTCGATTAGCAGGCTGTTAGGGCCGGCCGTTGCAGGACGTCAGGCTCTGTCTGACAGTCATTTAGGACCGTCTGCTCGAATCTATCGACGCGGGACGCTATCAAAGCGATCTGATACCAGCCATCCTGAGGCCAGTTGCGTTTTCCCGACGCGTTATCGAAAGGAACAGAGATGAAGAAAATACTTGCATTCAGTGCGGTTGCGCTCGCGCTGGGCGGCTGCGCCGCGGGCCCTTATTACGACGGCGGCTACGGATATGGCAACGGCGGATACTATGACGGTTACTCCAGCTATGGCGCAGACCCGTCGGTGTCGCTCGGCTATTACTATTTGGACAACGATGGCCGCCGCCAGTGGCGCGACGGTCGAGATGCGCGCGAGGGTGACCAACGATGGCGCGGGCGTGACGGGGACAACGATCGTGGCGATCGCCGGTATGGGAATGATCGACGGCCTGGGGGCGTGCGCGATAGTACCGGCGCGCCTGTCGGCGGGCACCCGGATCCTCAACATTGACGATCGTGGGCGCCTTGGTGCGTCCCGAATCGGTTAGTCGATTGCGCCGGCGGCCCATCGCCGTCACCGATCCACCCGTGACCGCGGAAGCTTAACCGCCCTCTTTCTTCGGCGGTTGGCCTTTGAGAAACAGCGTCGCCCAGAGCTTTTCCCACTTGTCGCCCTCATCGAGCAAAATCCCGGGGTCGATCAGTTGAAAGCGGATCTTGTTGAGCGGACTTTCCACCGTCAGGTTGGCAGGCGCCCGCTCGTGGGCGCGGATGAACTCCTGTCCTTCACGGGAGAGCACGAAGTCAGCGAATAGCAGCGCCGCATGCGGGTGCGGCGCATTGCGCGATAAGGCAATGCCCGAGGCCCGGCCAAACGTCGGCTCGAGCGCCTTCCACGCAACCGGCGCGCCCTCGGTGATCAGCCGCTGGATGTCATGGTTGTAGATGCTCGCGGCCAGCGGAATCTCCCCCGAGGCCACGAGCTCGCCCATCAGCGAGTGACCGGTACGCATCTGGGGGCGTAACGCCGCCAGTTGGCGGAAGTATTCGAGGCCCTTCGTCTCCCCCATCGCCTTCACGATGGACGCAAACCAGTCCACATCGTTGGCTTCGATCCCGATCCGTCCCATCCATCGCGGCTGCAGCAAATCCTCATAGGTGTTGGGCACTTCGTCGGGTGGCACCAGGTTGGTGTTGTAGCCGATGACGAAGAAGTTGAATCGGTCCGGCGCAAATTGCCGGTGCTTGGGCAGGGCTTGGGGAGGCAAATCGGCCAGGGCCGGACTCCAGAATGGCGCGAGAATTTTCTCGCGTACCAGCTGCTCGAGCTCGGGGCTGTTGGTTTCGGCCACGTCGAAGGTGTGCCGACCCGCCCGCGCCTCCGCGACGGCCCGCTGGACGACCTTTTCGCTGCTGCTGCGCCACAGCGTGACTTTGACCCCGTACTTCTTTTCGAAAGCCTCGGTCAGCGGGCCCGAGTCCTTTAGATTCATGGTTGTGTAAAGGACGAGACTGCCTTCCTGCTTCGCGCGTTCAACGAGGCGTGCGGAGCGATCCGGCCCCTGGTAATCGTATATTTCTGCAGTGCGCTCGCGCGCCGGCGTCTGCGCGAGCGTCCATGGCGCGACGGCGATGATTGCCGCCATAACGGGTAGAACGAACCCCAGTCGACGCCGCGAGCGAGTACGCAGGATGAGTTGCGAGTTTGCCATGACCTTACCAACGACAATGAGAGGCGCGTGATGGTACCGCAACGCCTGTCCATCGCTCGAACAGCATCAAGGTCGCCAAAAATAAGTGGGCGCATACTCACCGGCATCGCATGGATTGCCAGCGTCACGGTAGGGAGCGCGGCACATCAATCGGGGAGTGTCGCCCGCGAGGATGACCAGCGCCGCATTCTCCCGCAGCGCAGCGATGGCGATACATTTGGCGGCTGCGCTTGTCATCGCCCGGCGGGCCTGACGCGTTATTACAGATAGATCTTCAAAGGAGGTTACATGAAGAATCTTCTTGCGCTTGGCGCCCTTGCTTTCGCGTTGACCGGCTGCGTGGCGGTACCTGTGGGCGATTTCTACGGTTATAACGGATACACGCCTTATCGATCCGATGGTTACGCCTACGCGCCGGCCTACAGCTACGACTCCTACGGTTATGGTTATTGGCCCGGCTATTACTACGATCCCGGTTATTACTACGGCGCACCCCTATTCTTAAGCGGCAGCTTCTTCTACCGCGATTTTCGCCGTGACCATGATTTTCGGCGCGTCCATCATGGCTTCCGCGGGTGGCAACCCGGTGATCGCGGCACAATGCGCCATTGGAGCGGTGCGTGGTCGGGTCGCGGAGGCAATGGACTGAGCAGCAACGCGACCGGGAACAATCGTGGCCGGGGCGGCGGTGGGCGGCGGTAGCGCTCTCGACGGTTGCTTCGGTTTCGCGCGCTGGCGTTGGGAAATCCGGCTGAATTTCGGCTGACGCTTGAGGTATTGTCAAGTCTGGTGTACGCGGGTTGATCAAGCGGCGGCCCTGCGTGGCGTTTGATTGTCGGCTTTCCGTACCCGTTGCTGCACTTCAATCCCGTCGCGGAACGTCACTCCGCTGATCACCTTCGCGAGCCATTCGAAACCCCGGAGCCGGCGCCAGTTCTTTTCGGCGCTCATGCCCAGCTTGAAGATCATCGAGAGC
>JANXZT010000142.1 GCA_025355395.1 Betaproteobacteria bacterium | reverse complement strand
GAGGCTCCGATGCTGTTCGCGATCGGCTTCCTCTTCCTGTTCACCCTGGGCGGGTTTACAGGTCTCGTGCTGGCAATCATGCCGGTCGATGTGCAACTGCAGGACACCTATTACGTGGTCGCGCACTTCCATTACGTGATGGTGGCCGGCAGCCTGTTCGCATTCTTCGGCGGCGTCTACTACTGGATTCCGAAGTGGACCGGGACCATGTACAGCGAAACGCTCGGCAAGCTTCACTTCTGGACGTCGTTCATCTTTTTCAACATCACGTTCTTTCCGATGCATTTCCTCGGTCTTGCCGGTATGCCGCGGCGCATTCCCGACTATGCGCAGCAGTTCGCCGACTGGAACATGGTGGCCTCGATCGGCGCCTTTGGCTTCGGTCTGTCGCAGCTCGTCTTCTTGTACGCCGTGATCAAGTGCATTCGTGGCGACGGCGCCAAGGCCCCCGCCAAGCCTTGGGAAGGCGCTCACACGCTGGAGTGGACGCTGCCTTCGCCCCCGCCGTATCACACCTTCGAGACACCCCCCGAAGTCAGGTAAGCGAACGATTGCGGCGCCGGTTCGCCGGCTCTGACTCGAAGCTGGATCAAATGGATAACCGAACCAACGTAGCATCGCGCGGCAGGAACGTGCGCACAGCCGCCATCCTGGCCGGAATCGCCGCGGTGTTTTTCGTGGGCGTTTTCGCCGCACGCATTTTTGGTGCGGAGGGTGGAGGTTTGCTGGTGCTCGGATTGGCCGTGGTGATCTTCCTGGTGGTCGCCATCGGGCGCAATCTGCGCAGCAAGGAATGAACGCCACCCAGCACGCCGACAACCGTGCCCTGGCGGTCAAGCTCGGGGTGGTGGTGCTCGCGATGTTTGGCTTCGGCTTCGCGCTGGTACCCTTTTACGAAAAGATCTGCGCCGTGACGGGACTGCGCGACATCGATCGCGCCGACGAAGTGCGCAGCACCCAGGTCGACTATGGACGTACGCTGCGGGTCGAGTTCGACGCCAATGTGCGCAATGTGCCCTGGCAATTCCGTCCGCTCGAAACGTTGCACGACGTACACCCGGGCGAAGTCACGCAGGTCACCTACGAGATCGCCAACATGACCAACCGGCGCATTACCGGCCAGGCAGTGCCAAGCTACGGCCCGCAGGAGGCGGCGCAGTATTTCCGCAAGCTGGAATGCTTCTGCTTCACGAGGCAAGTCCTGGAGCCCGGCGAGCGGCGGCAGATGCCGGTGGTTTTCGTGATCGATCCGGCGGTGCCGAAGGACATCGGAACCATTACGCTTTCCTATACATTTTTCGAAGTCGAAAGCGGCAAGGGCGGGTAGCTTTGGGGCCGCCGTCGCCTGCGCGCGTCGTGCGCGCGCAATCAAATACGCGCAACCGCACCGAGGAGTGATCGATGACCGCAGTTCCAGACGGCGCCAAGCCGTACTACTTCATCCCGCAGCCGTCGCACTGGCCGATCATGGGCTCGGTCGCGCTGCTTCTGATGGCGCTCGGAGGGGCTTTCTGGCTGAACCGGATCGCGAGCGGCCCATGGGTTCTGGCGGCCGGGTTTGGCGTTCTGGTGGTGATGCTCTTCGGTTGGTTCGGGGCGGTGATCGGCGAATCCGAGCATCGGCTATACAACAAGAAGGTCGACCTGTCCTTCCGCTGGAGCATGAGCTGGTTCATCTTCTCGGAAGTGATGTTCTTCTCGGCATTCTTCGGTGCGCTTTTCTACGTCCGCAATTTATCGGTGCCCGATCTTGGCGGACTCATGTCGAAGCAGTATGTCTGGCCCGACTTCGAGGCGGGATGGCCCTCGGTCGGGCCGTATATCCGGGAGCAGTTCACGCCCATGGCGGCCTGGGGCATCCCGGCGATCAACACCCTGATCCTGCTTTCATCGGGCGTCACCCTTACCATCGCCCACCATGCACTCAAGGCCGGCAACCGCACGGTCCTCAAGGTCTGGCTGTTCCTGACCATCGCGCTCGGCTTCACGTTTCTCGGTCTCCAGGCCTACGAGTACACGCATGCCTGGAGCGAGCTCAACCTGAAGCTCTCGACGGGCGTTTACGGATCGACCTTCTACATGCTGACCGGCTTCCACGGCGCGCACGTGACCATCGGGGCCATCATGCTGTCGGTGATGCTGGGCCGCGCACTGAAAGGGCACTTCGATGCCGAGCCTCATTTCGGCTTCGAGGCGGCCGCCTGGTACTGGCACTTTGTCGACGTGGTCTGGCTGCTGCTCTTCATTCTGGTCTACTGGCTTTAGGGAGCCTCTGCACAAGTCCCCGGACCGCTCCTTCGTCCCGCCGGCCACCCAGCGGGCGCAAAAAACCGCACAGTCAGTGTGCCGCTTTTTCTTCCGGGAGCCCCCTATGCAACGACCAGGCCCGGCTGCGGTCGAAACCGGGTTCCTTACCGGATTCCGTGGGCGCCGATCCAGCCCAGGCGGTACGAGATCATGAGGAAGGCGAAGAGCCCGACGGAGAGGCCCACCCGCAAGGCAAGCGCCGTGATCATGCGGTTGCCTTTCCCCTTATCGCGATACAGAAACACCAGCGCCGAGAACAGGCTGACGATGATGGCGATGAGGACGAGAATGACGACGATCTTCACGCGGGATATTCCTTGGCGGCGAGTATAAACGCAAGACCCATGGTGATCTCTTCGGGTTCCCTCGATTCTGCGCTGCCCCCCGTGGGCGTTGCACCGGTGCGCTCCCGCGCGATGCGTCTCGCGCCGACCGTGGCGACGATCCTCGCCATCGTGCTTTGCGTCGCCGCAGGCCGTTGGCAGGAATCGCGCATGCACGCGAAAGAAGTGCTGCGCGCGCAGTTCGATGAGGCGTTGGGTGCTACCCCCCTACGTATAGCTGATTTGCCCGCCGCCGGTGCCGACTGGGCGCCGCTGCGTTACCACCCCGTCGCCCTCGAAGGCGTGTTCGATGCCCGCCATCAGATCCTGCTCGACAACAAGGTGCATGCCGGACGCGCGGGCTATGACGCGATCGCGCCGTTCAAGCTCGCCGATGGACGCCTGCTTCTGGTCGACCGCGGCTGGTTGCCCCAGGGCCTGTCCCGCGCGGACATCCCGGCCACCCCGCCGCCCACGGGCAACGTCACCCTGCGCGGGCGCATCAACCTGCCATCCAAGGGCTATGTCGAGTTGAAGTCCGAAGTGAGACCCGGCGCGGTGTGGCAGCACCTCGATCTGCCGCGTCTTGCTGCTGCCAGCGGCCTGCAATTCCTGCCAGTCCTCGTTGAACAAGTAGCGCCGGCAGCCCCGGGCGATGACCTGATCCGCGAACGGCGCGCCCCGGACTTCGGCATCGATACCCATCGCATCTACATGGTGCAGTGGTTCATCTTTGCCGGACTCGCGGTCATTTATTGGCTGGTGACTCACTGGCCCCGCCGAGCGCGCGCAGCGACCGGAAACGTCGATGGATGAGGTCGCAACGCCAGCAGCGCCCGAGGGATCGACCGCCACCCGGCGGGGGCGGCGCACGTTGGTTCTTATTGCGGCGGTGGCACTGGCGCCCATCGTCGGCGCCACGCTCGCTTATTATTTTTTCCCGCGGACGGCGCAAACCAATTACGGCAAGCTGCTGGCGGTGGGACCGGCGCCGGAGGTGACGGGCACTACCCTCGATGGCAAGCCGTTTGCCCTGTCGCGCCTCCACGGACGATGGGTTTTGATGCATGCCGGAAGCGGCAACTGCGCCGCGGCTTGTGCGCGCGAGCTTTATGCCACGCGCCAGGCACGCACGATCCAGGGCCGCGAGCAGGACCGCGTGATGCGGGCGTGGCTCATCACCGACGTGGCCACACCCGATCCGCGGATCCTGCAGCAACATCCAGGGGTGATTGTCGCGCGAGTGCCCCCTGGCGCGCTCACGGCGCTGCCGGCCGGGACCGCCGGGATCTATCTTGTGGATCCCCTCGGCAACCTGGTGCTGCAATACCCCGAGGACCCCGACATCAAGGCGCTCGGCAACGACTTGGGGCGGCTGTTGCGCGCCTCGTCGATCGGCTGAAGGGCGGGCCGAGTCGAAATGTTAAAATTACTAGCTTTCGCCGCGCGTCGTGCCACTGAGGCCGCGCGGCGTGCCGCTGATGCAGGCTCGTCGGCCACCCCATGACCACGCTGACATTCACCGAAGACCGCTTTCGCCAGTTCCTTGCGCTCACCAAGCCGCGGGTGGTTTCCCTCATCGTATTTACCGCGGTGATCGGCATGTTTCTGGCGAGCCCGACCGTGCCGCCGTTGTCCGCATTGATATTCGGCACGCTCGGCATCGCGCTGGTAGCCGGCGCCGCCGCTGCCATCAACTGCCTGGTGGAGCAGAAGATCGATGCGGTGATGACGCGCACCCGCGGCCGCCCGCTGCCGCGCGGCGAGGTGAGCTCAATGCAAACGCTGGTCTTCGCCGGCATCGTCGGCGGATTCGGCCTGCTCGTCCTGTACCGATTCGTGAATCCGCTGACCATGTGGCTGACCCTCGCAACCTTTGTCGGCTACGCGATTGTCTACACCATATTGTTGAAGCCGGCCACCCCGCAAAACATCGTGATCGGTGGCGCCTCGGGTGCAATGCCTCCGGTGCTGGGATGGGTGGCCGTGACCGGCAGCGTGAGCGCCGAAGCGCTGCTGCTTTTCCTGATCATCTTCGCCTGGACGCCGCCGCACTTCTGGTCGCTCGCCCTTTACCGGGCGAAGGACTATGCCCGCGCCGGACTGCCGATGTTGCCGGTCACGCACGGTTCGCAATACACGCGGCTCATGATCGTGCTCTATACCTTGATCCTGATCGCGGTGACGTTGCTGCCATTCGCGATCGGAATGAGTGGCGTGCTTTATCTGCTGGCAGCACTGGCACTGGGAGCGGTTTTCCTGGGTTACGCGATCGGCCTTTACCGGAGCTACAGCGATCGCTTGGCGCGCGCCACCTTCAAATACTCGATCGGCTATCTCGCCGCGCTCTTTTCGGCCCTTCTCGTTGATCATTATTGGCGCTAAGACGCGCCGATTGCGGCCCGCCTTCGCTGCCGCGGCCGGGATGATCGCGCGCTCCGACAGGCGCTGGCAACCCCGGTATTTTCGGAGGCTCATCTGGATCGCGGGCTTCCTGCTGGCGGCCACACTCGCGGGTTGCGGGCAGGGGGCCGCCAAATTCCGCGCCTCCGACATTACCGGCGCTTCATTCGGGCGCGACTTCGACTTGACGGACCACAACGGACAACGGCAGACGCTCGCCGATTTCCGCGGCAAGGTGGTCGTCCTTTTCTTTGGTTACACCCACTGTCCTGACGTCTGTCCCACCACCCTCGCCGAGCTTGCGCAAGCCATGAAGCAACTCGGCGATGACGCACATCGCGTGCAGGTGCTCTTCATCACCGTCGATCCGGAGCGCGATTCCGCGGATCTCCTGATGCACTATGTGCCTGCGTTCAATCCTGCGTTCCTGGGTCTTCGCGGGGATCCGGACGCGACCGCACGCGTCACCCGGGAGTTCAAGGTGCTCGCGCAGAAGCAGCCGGGCGCGACACCGGGGAGCTATACCGTCGACCACTCGGCGGGCACCTTCATCTTCGATCCGCAGGGACGATTGCGCCTGTACGTCGCCTATGGGCAGGAACCCGCAGTGTTCGCGCACGACATACGGGTGTTGCTCGACGCGGGCTGACCCGACGCCCTGACGCTTTTATGAGCCCGGTAATGACGCTGGCTTCGGCGTTCGAGCAGGCCTTCGGCTACGAGGCGGCAGGTCGCGAGGACGAGGCGCTCGCGGTTTATCGGCGCATTCTTGCCGCGGTGCCGAATCATCCCGGGGCACTCCTCAAGATCGCTGAAGGCGAGATCCGGCGTGGCGAATGGCGAAATGCGCGCGCGCGGCTGGTGGCTGCGCTCGACGCAGGCCGACGCCTGCAGCTCCCCTTGGCGGATGTGTGGGTTGCCTTGGGGCGGCTCGATCGTCTCGAAGGCAACGAAACGGCCGCCGGCGCAGCGTTCGATCACGCCCTCGCCGACTCACCCGCGCACCTGTGGGCTTTGCTGGAGTCAGGAGCGGCGGCACATCGGGCAGGGACATTTTCGGTTGCTGAAACGTGCTCCCGCGCGGCGGCGGCTTACGACCCCGAGCTGGGTGCGGCGTGGTTGCAACTCGCCTTGGCACTGGAGCAGCAGGGGCGTTTAAGCGATGCGCGCGAAGCGACTGCCACCGCCTTGACCGCGCGCAAGACGAGTGCCTTGGCATGGGAGAACGCCGCAAGGCTTGCACTGCGAGCGCGTGATCTTGTTGGCGCGAGCGCGCTTTGCAACGACGGGCTCAACCGCTACCCCGAGTCGCCCGGCCTCCTGCATCAGCACGGCATCCTGCTGAAGACGGTGGGCATGCGCGCGGCTGCGTGCGAGGTGTTGGAGCGCGCCGTCGTGCTCGCGCCGGCAGACGCGGGCCTCAAGTTGTCGCTGGGTGGCGCACTGCTCGACGCCCACCGTCCGGCCGAGGCGAAGGTGCAACTCGAGAAGGCGGTCGAACTCGGTGTGCAAAGCGGTGAAGTCTGGGACAACCTGGGCATTGCGTTGCGCACCCTCGGCGACGACGAGGCGGCGGTGCGCGCATTCGAGAACGCGGTGGCAGCGTCACCGGGCTTGATACCCGCGCTTGCCAATCTGCTGCAGGCGAGGCAACAGGCCTGCGCGTGGGACGGCATTGAAACACTCGAGCAACGGCTTGTCGCGACGCTTGATGACCCCGCGAGCGATCCACGCTGGCCGCCGTTCGTCGCACTGGGGATGAACATGACATCCGCCCAGCAACTGGTCGTGGCAAGGCGCTGGGCAAAGACGATGCTGCCAACGCCCGTCGCGTCTCCGGTCGCGCATGCGCGTTCCGGCCGGCTCCGCATCGGTTATCTCTCCAGCGATTTTCGCGAACACCCGACGGGGCGCCTCATGGCGGGGCTCTTCGAGGCGCGGAATCGCAACGCCTTCGAACTATTTGCTTACAGCTACGGCATCGATGATGGCAGCGCATTGCGCCAACGCATCCGCGCCGCGTTCGACGTCTGGCGCGACGTGGATGCCATTGCAGACGCTGACGTTGCGCGGCAGATGCGCGACGATTCCATCGATGTGCTGATCGATCGCAAGGGATTCACCCGCGGCAGCCGGCTCGCAATCCTCGCCTATCGGGGGGCGCCCGTGCAACTGCACTACATGAGCTTTCCGGGCACGCTCGGCTTCGATGCCATCGACGGCATCATCGCCGACGACGAAGTGATACCGCCGGGAGAGGAAGCATTCTTCCATGAGCATGTGTGGCGAATGCCCCGCTGCTATTTCGTGAACGACGCGTGGCGCGCACTTCCCGCTACCGATGCACGGAGCCGTCATGGTCTTGCCGAGGATGCGCTGGTGCTCGCCTGCTTCAATCAAGCCTACAAGCTCACCCGGCCGGTGTTTGCCATCTGGATGGATGCGCTGCACGCTGCGCCATCGGCGATCCTGTGGCTGCTTGCCGCCAGCGCGGTGCAACAGCGCAACCTGCGCACCGAGGCGATGCGCTCCGGCATCGATGGGCAGCGCATCGTGTTTGCACCCGCACTTCCACAGCCGGCCCACATGGCGCGCGTGGGCTGCGCCGATCTCACCCTCGATACCTTGCCGGTGGGCCAGCACACCACGGCCTGCGATGCGCTGTGGATGGGCGTGCCGATGCTGACTTGCCGCGGGGCCACGTTCGCGGGCCGCGTCGGGGCCAGCCTGATGCGCGCGGTGGAGCTTCCGGATTTGATCACGGACTCGCTGCAAGCCTATCGGGAACGATTGCTCGCGCTGGTCGCGGCACCCGGCATGCTGAATGACTATCGCCAGCACCTGACCCTGCAGCGCCACCGGCTGTCGCTGTTCGATACCCGTGGATTCGCGCGCGATTGGGAGGCGCTGCTGGTGCGCGCCTACGAGGCAACGATCGCCGGACGGGCTTCCGGCAATTAGTCAGCCCCGCGTTCGATGAGCTCGATCTTGTAGCCGTCCGGATCGGCGACGAACGCGATGATAGTGGTGCCGCCTTTCACCGGACCGG
>JANXZT010000123.1 GCA_025355395.1 Betaproteobacteria bacterium | reverse complement strand
GCGCTTCCTGCAAGCCAAGATCGTCACCGCACGTTATTACATGGACAACGTGCTGCCACAGGCGCAAAGCCTCGCGCAGACCGTGGTGGGTGGTGGCGAGAGCGCGCTCGCACTCGCCGTCGATCAGTTCTGAGTGCGCGTGGCGCAACACAACAGCCCTTCCGCCGCCGGCTTTTAAGCCCGCGCGGAACGATCGTTCCAATTTCTGCGTCGCGTATTCTGTAATCCTCGGCGATCGCAGGAGTGCCCGCTGCCGGGCGCTGTTGGTTTAAAGGCATACGGCGGATCAGCGCCTGTACGCGGCTTTCGGACGGCTCCTACACGGTTGTGAGGCCCGAGCCTACGGCCGGTGGCGACTTGGTGCGACATCATCGCGCAACTCATTCCGGTCAGGACAATGCATGGTAGCGCTCGTTTTTCCGGTTCTCCGGCTTCTGGCAGGCGTAACGTTGACGCTTTTTATCGCCACCGCGGTCGGTGCGGACAGCCTCGCGGTCATGCCGCCACTTGGGGTGGGCCCGTACGATGTCGGGTGCACCAACGTCGCGCAGGATTTCACCCGAGTGCCTGCCGGTGAGGATGTGAAGAAATACTGGGAGGGCACGCCCAACGGCAACACCGGCCGCTACCTGACCAGCCTGCTTTCCGAGCCTTCTTACACGCTTCAACTCGACGTCGCCGTACCCGACACTTCCTCGCTCTACGGCGATTTCGCCACCCAACATGTGCCATACGTGGTCCTGGTCTGTTATCCGACCTCGAGCGACAACAGCCGTCCGGACTACGCCCTGCCCACCGGACGCGCGGTGCCGCACATGCAGCGCGGTGGCGAGCCGCCGCTGTGGCGTGATCCGAATGTCCGCTACCCGATCCTACTCTTCGGCCATGGGCTCGGCGGCAGTCCGCTTTCCAACGACTACATTACCGCGCAGGCGATCTTCGCGAGCTACGGTTATGTGACCGTGGCGCCATTCGGCGGGGACGCACGCTTCGCCGACGTTCGTATCGAGGATTTCAATGACGCGGTGTTCGCCCTGCTCAATTTCAAATCGTTCGTTGCGATGCAGGCGCTGCGTCCGCTCGCCATGGACCTGTCACTCGACCAGATTCTTGCGCATCCCGATTTCGCGGGCCACGTCGATCCCGAGCACATCGGCGCGTTTGGCGCAAGCCTCGGCGCGGAGTCGGCCATGCTTCTCACCGGTGCGCGGCTCACCACCACCATCGGCCAATCGTCGCAAACCGTGCTGAAGGATCCGCGCATCTCCGCGGTCGTTGGCTATGTACCGTATTTCGGCCAGAATTTTTATCCGGCGTTCGGGCGCGACCAGAACGGACTTTCGGGCATCACCGTCCCGTTTCTGGGGATCGCCGGCACAGCGGATACCACGGCGCCGATCGAGGCCACGGAGGAGGGCGTGCGCCGGCTTGCCGGTTCCCGAATCCTGGTGGCGCTCAACGGGGTGCAACACGGATTCGACGTGGCATCCACGCAGGACATCTTCACCTGGTCGCTCATCTTCCTCCAAGCGCATGTGCAGAACGATCCGCTGTGGCGGGCGCGTCTGGCCCGCATGGAGAAGGTCGCGGGCGGCGGTGATGACCGGACGCTCATCGATTACACGGCGCCCTCGCCACCCGCAGCGTCGGAGCGGCTGGTGACCGAGTTTTACCGCTCGAGCAAGGATCATTATTTCATTACCGCGGAACCCGCCGAGGCCGCGCTCCTCGATGCAGGTGTGCAGGTCACGGGCTGGTCCAGCACCGGTTTCGCCTTCAAGGCATGGCCGGCCGGGTCCCCGGACGGCACCGCGACCTGCCGCTTTTTTGGCACCCCCGGGATCGGTCCCGACTCGCATTTCTATACCAACAATTCTGCCGAGTGCACCACCGTCAGGGGCAATCCGGCGTGGACGTACGAGGGCATTGCCTTCAATGCCTTACCGGTGATCGGCGGTGATTGTCCCGTCGACCGGGTGCCCGTGATCCGCCTCTACAACAATGGCCGCGGCGGAGAAGCGAACCATCGCTACACCACAAGCCGCAGTGAAATCGCCACCACCACGGCGCGCGGATGGAGCGTGGAAGGCCCGGTATTTTGCGCGTTGCCATAGCGGGTGCGGGGAATTGGCTCGACACGTCGATTCGGCATCCTTTAAAGCGCCGAATGTTCAAAGCGTCGCCGGTCGCCGGATGCGTGGACGCCGGCCGTTGGACCGCATGAGCGGGGCAACCGCACGGATCTTGCTACTCGTTGCCGGGAACCGTCCCCTCGCCGATACCGACATGGGTGACCGGACGGATTCGATTCCGTGAAGAGTACGACTCGCCGGCTGTTCATGTCGCACGAGGCGAATAACCAGGAGGTCGTCATGACAAGGTTGGTATCCTGGCGGTCGCGGCTGCAGCGCTTCACGCAGCCGCAACGCATCGCGCAAGAGGGCAAGATCGGCTACATCCTGCTCTGGCTTCTCGGCATCCCGATTCCCATCCTGGTTGTCATCTATCTTCTTCGCGGCTGCACCTGATTCCCGTTCATGCCGACCGCAGCCATTCCGCTGCGTAGCCGACGGAATCAAATTCCAACGGCCGGCTGTCGCGGTGCAACCCAGCGCGTCGACCGCGCCACTGGCTGCGTGCGATGAGGGCGCCGCGGGCACGGACGTAAGGTTTGCTCGGGAAAGATGAAAGATTTGCGCCGCAGTCGTGGCTCGTTACGCGTGCGCGGTAGCGACGTTTGGGCGCAGAATCGCCGCAGGTGCCGTACGCGACGGAATGGACGCCATGATGCGGGTGCCG
>JANXZT010000191.1 GCA_025355395.1 Betaproteobacteria bacterium | reverse complement strand
CTGGCCTAATTATGGCGCCCCCCCGCGCCCGGCGGCGATCGATTACTCCTCCGATCGTCGAAGGGTGCCGGCGGCAGTGCCGTTGGTGTGGTGGGCGGGCCGCGAGGCCCGCTCTTTTTTATGGCGCGAAGCGCGTTCCCGGCGGGATTCCACGTGAAAAAAGATCAGGCGGCAGTGAAACGTCCGGATTTGCCGCCCTCCTTCTCCAGGAGGCGCACGCCTTCGATGCGCATCGCGCGATCGGCCGCCTTGCACATGTCGTAGATCGTGAGGAGGCCGATGGCAACTGCGGTCAGCGCTTCCATTTCCACGCCGGTGGGCGCCAACGTCTCCGCCGTCACTTCGATCGCAATCGCGCTCGCCACGGTGTCGAGGGAAAAGTCGACCGCAATGCGCGTGAGCGGCAGCGGATGGCATAGCGGAATGAGATCGGCGGTGCGCTTCGCGGCCTGGATAGCGGCGATGCGCGCAACACCCAGCACGTCCCCCTTCTTGACCGACCCTTGCTGCACCAAAGCGAAGGTGGCCGGCGTCATGAGGATTCGGCCTCCGGCCCGGGCAATACGTCGGGTTGCGGACTTGCCGCCGACATCGACCATGTGCGCCTGGCCCGCCGCATCGAAATGGGTAAAATGGAGCAATCTCTCGTCGTCGGGCGTGACCGGCCGCTCGTCGCGCATCCGCTTGCGCTCCGGCCCTTCCCTGCCCGATGGTCTCGGAGACTTTGCCACGGCATCCTCCGTTTGAACTTCGCAAATGGCTGCGCATCTTAGCACCGTGACTTCACATCAATTCTCCCTCGCGGCGCCGTGTCGATTGCCGGTTGCGCCTACCGCTTGCGTGTCAGCGCCCGCCCCGTGAACATCGCCGACTCGGATCGCGCGCAGAGCGGCACCGGTACGTGGACCCGCCGCCTCCTGCCCTCACTGCTCGCCGCGACGATGGCGCTGCAGCCGGTAGCCGGCACACTGGTGCGGGCGCAGACCACGAGGTTGCCCGATCTGGGCGACGAATCGCAGGCATTGGTGACGCCCATGCAGGAGCACAAGTTGGGTGAATCCATCGTGCAGCAGATTCGTGGTGCGGGCGCGTATCTCGAGGACCCCGAGGTCAACGATTACCTGAACGAGCTCGGAGGGCGCCTGGTCGCCGCCGTGCCCGAAGGCAGGCTCGATTTCGAATTCTTTGCCGTTGCGGATCCGGGCATCAATGCGTTTGCCTTGCCGGGCGGATTCGTCGGCGTCAACACGGGCTTGATTCTCCTTGCGCAGAGCGAGTCGGAGCTCGCGTCGGTACTCGCCCATGAAATCAGCCACGTCACGCAGCACCATCTGACGCGGTCGATCGCCGGGCAGCAACGGTCGATCCTGCTGTCCCTGGCCGCACTGGCAGTAGCGCTCGCGGCTTCGCGATCGGGCTCGTCGTCATCGGGCCAGGCCGCTTCGGCGGCCGTTGCCGGCGCGCAGGCGCTCGCTTTGCAGTCGCAGATCAACTACACCCGCGAACACGAATACGAAGCCGACCGCATCGGCTTCCAGCGTCTCGATGCGGCGGGCTTCGACGTCAATGCGATGGCAACATTCATGGAGCGCCTGCAAAAAACCACCCGGTTCGCCGACGGGATTACGCCGTCGTACCTGCGCACGCACCCGGTGACGTATGAACGGATTGCGGAAGCGCAATCCCGCGCGCAGGGCAAGCCCTATCGCCAAATCGGCGACTCGCTCGAGTTCCATATGGTTCGCGCGCTGCTGCGCAGCTACAGTGGCACTCCGAAGGAAGCCGTCGACTTCTTCCGCGACGCGCTGCGGGAGCGCAAGTTCAACAACGAGATGGCAACGCGCTACGGTCTCGTCGCATCGTTCCTGCGCGCCGCCGACTACCCGCGCGCCAAGGCCGAGCTTGCCGCACTGGAAAAGGTGGCACCGCCCCATCCCATGATCGACGCCATGGCGGGTCATGTTTTGATGGAGGCCGGTGATCTCAAGGGAGCGTTAAGCCGGTTCGAGTCGGCATTGGCAAAGTATCCGAGCAAGATGCAACTCGTGTATGACTACCCCGAAACCTTGCTCAAGGCCGACCGCGCGCGCGACGCCAGCATCTTTCTTGAACGCGAGATCGCGCGGTTTCCGGGCAACGGTCCGCTGCATCGCCTTGCCGCGCGCGCCTACGCTGCCCTCGGCAAGAATGCGCAGCAGCATCTGCATCAGGGCGAATTCTATGCGTGGCAGGGTGACCTCAAGGGCGCCGTGACACAACTCGAGCTCGCTGCCAAAGCCGGCGACGGCGACTTCTACGTGAACTCGGTCGTCGACACCCGCCTCCGCGCGTTGCGCCGGGATCGCGACGAGGCAAAAGCGCTCGCCCGCAACGGCTGACGCCGGCAACGCGGCATCGTGCCGCCGGCACTTTCCCCGACGCCATCCTGCACGACGCGTCACGCTTCACGCGCATCGATTGAACATGTGAGTGAACCGTGCGCCCTGTCGACACTGGCAGCTATCGACAGCTTTCCCACTCCTCTAGTGTTGCCCGACCGCCATGACGGGCGGATCGATGCGGTCGCGATACCGCGGCGCTAACGGAGGAGAAACCATGAAGGTTCTTGTGATCGACGATCACCCGCTGATCGTCGAAGCGCTCGGGCAACTGCTCCCGCAACTCGAAGAAGGATTGGTGATGCGCGCCGCAGGCGATGGTGTCGATGCCGTCGCGATCCTCGACAACGAGCCCGATGTCGAGCTGATACTGCTCGATCTGGCCTTGCCGGACGGGCGTGGGCTCGACTTCCTCGCCGACCTCATGCTCGACTATCCGGGGGTCCCCGTCGTCGTGCTGTCCGCGACGCACGATGAGGCCACTATCAATGCTGCGCTCGCGGCGGGCGCGCGCGGCTTCATCCCCAAGACCGCCCATCCCGCCACGCTGCTCGATGCCTTGCGGCGCGCGCTCGAAGGCGCGCACGCCGTGCGCGTCGAGGCGGCAGCGGCGAGCGTTGGTGACGGTGTGCATATCGGCTCGCGCACGCTCGGCCTCACGCCGCGGCAGGCCGATGTGCTGAAGCTCCTGGTCGAAGGCAAGCCGAACAAGGTCATTTGCCGCGACCTTCGCCTTTCGGAAGGCACGGTCAAGGTGCACGTCAGCGCCATTCTCAAGGCACTGCACGTGCAATCGCGCACCCAGGCGGTGGCCGAGCTCGCACGCCGCGGTATCAACAGACAGGCGATCTCGCCGGGGCGCTGACTGCACGGGTGTGGCCACCACGGGCGAGCTACCTTCATGACGTCGGCAGCCACCGCGCCAAGCTTGCTGTTGCACGCGCGTTCCGACCAGGTTGCAACGCTTTACGGCCAATGGCACCGCACGACGCTTTCCATGGCGCTGGGCGCAGCGCTCCTTTGCACGGTGCTCTGGCGCGAGGCCGCCGCCACGGCGATGCTCGCCTGGGTCGCGGCAATTCTGGCCAACCAGGCGTGGCGCGGCCAATTGGCGCGCGCCTATCGTCGCGCCGCCCCGGCAGCAGCGCTTGCTCCGCGCTGGGGATGGTATTGGTCGATCGGCTCCGCTCTCGCCGGCGCGTTGTGGGGCGTCGCGGCGGTGGCGATGTTTCCCGCATCGCCTCCGCATCAGGCGCTCTTGATTGTCTGCATCTTCGGCGTCACGCTGGGCGGCCTCAATCTCACCGCGGTCTACAAGCCATCGTTCTATGGCTTCGTCCTGCCGGCATTGCTGCCCTTGATTACACGGGTGGCGTGGCAGGGCGACCAGGTACATCTGTTTACGGCGCTGGTCATGGGCGTCGTGCTTACCTTCGTGCTGGTGTACGGCCACCATCTGAATGATCTTCTGACCCAATCGCTGGTGATGCGCTACGAAAACCGCGATCTCATCGGTGAGCTCACGGCGCAGACGGCCGCCGCCGAGTCGGCGCGCACCGCCGCGGAAAACGCGAACCGGGCGAAGAGCCAGTTCCTGGCCGCCGCGAGCCACGACCTTCGCCAGCCATTGCACGCGATGGGCCTCTTTGCCGCAGCGCTCGCGGTCAAGGCGCGCGAGCCTGCGGTGCAGCCGCTGGTGGCCAGCATCCATGCGTCGGTTGAAGCGCTGGAAGCATTGTTTGGACAACTCCTCGACCTGTCGCGGCTTGAAGCCGGCGCGCTGCATCCGGAGCTCATTCCGATGCCCCTGCAGCCGCTACTTTCGAGATTGGCGGCGGACTTTATTCCCCAGGCGGCTGCTGCCGGAATCGCCTTGCGCATCCGGTCCACGCGTCTCAATGTCGTCACCGACCCCGTCCTGCTGGAACGCATCCTGCGCAACCTCGTCTCCAATGCGCTGCGCTACACGCGTCGCGGCGGCATCGTGGTCGGCGCCCGCCGCCATGGCAATGAAGTCCGTATCGACGTGATCGATTCAGGCATTGGGATCGCGCCCGCCGATCAGGGACGCATCTTCGACGAGTTCGTGCAAATCGACGGCGCCGCAGGACGCATGCGCCACGGACACGGCTTAGGGCTGGGTCTTGCCATCGTGCGCAGGTTGAGCGCGCTCCTTGATCATCGCCTCGAAATGGCCTCGATCGCCGGACGTGGCTCGCGTTTTTCGGTAACACTTGCGCGCGCGGCGTTCCATCGCCCCCGGCTCGATCCGGCGCCCGCGGGCGATATCCTGACGCTCGGCGAACGATCAGCCATCGCGTTTGCCAACCGCCGCATTGTCGTGATCGACGACGATCCCGCCGTCATTGCGGCGATGAGTGCACTGTTCAGCACCTGGGGCGCATTGGTGATTGCGGCCAGCGACGCCTCGTGCGCGAGCGCGCAGTTGCGGGCCTCCGGAGGTCATCCTCCACCGATCGACCTCATCGTTGCCGACCTGCGGCTTGCCGACGGCGCGTCAGGACTCGATGCCGTCCGGACGCTTCGACAAACGCTTGGCTATCCCGTCCCGGCGTTGATCGTTTCGGGTGATACCAGTGACGAGGCCGCCGCGGAAGCCGCCGCGGCGAGCGCGCTTCTGCTGCACAAGCCGGTGCTGGCGGGCGCGTTGAGCGATGCCGCCGAGCGCTTGTGGCAACGAGCCAGCGCCGATCGCACGCCAGCGTTGGCGTAGCCGATGTTCACACTACATTCCCGACTGCAATCTCACCCCATGGACGAAATCGTCGTTAAGCCGTCTGGACGCGTCGTACAAGGCCGATCGCGGGGAGGCGTGGTGGAAAGATCAGTAACCGAATACTCGCGCCAGCAGGGGAGGGAGCGAAAGACTCCGCTTGCTGCGTATCCGCTGCTGGCATAGGCGCGGGGTATGCAGCGTGCGTAGAGTGTCTCGGTGGGGTCGATTCGACCACCGGAGGCACCGGCGCCGCGCGCCGGAACGAGCGCGCCGTGAGGAGTTCGAGCAACCGCGTTTCGGCGTCGGTCATGGCAGGCTCGGGTGCGGGAAACGGGGCTGGCGTTCGTGTGGTCGATTCTAGCGGGCGGGGCCGCGCCGAACACCCGC
>JANXZT010000111.1 GCA_025355395.1 Betaproteobacteria bacterium | reverse complement strand
TCGATGACGTCACCCAGGACCACGCTCAAACGCGGGCAGCACGCACCATTGACTGATCGGTCTTCCGCGGCGCCACATTCCACCTTGCCACAACGAAGCGCCCACGTGTTTCTTCGGCGCGATTTGCGGCAGGGGGCCGATTACTTCGCTCATACCCCATTGGACAATGCTAATCGTTGACTTCGTGCCCGCAAGTGGGAATACTGAGCTTGGCGTTGATGGCTGCCAAGCGCCGCAGTACGTTAGATACGCAACCTATTGTTGTTCGAGTTGTGTCGAGGTGAGGTCATGAAACGGCGAATTCTCGTCATTAATCCGAACAGCAATGAAGATGTTACCCGCTGCATCGATGCGGCCCTTGATGCATTGCGGTACGACGACGGATTCGCGATCGAATGCGTGACTCTCCCGGAGGGTCCTCCCGGAATCGAGACCCAGACCCACGTCGACGCGGTCGCTCCACTCATCTCGCGAAGGATCGAGCGGGAGTCCGCGTCGGCGGATGCCTTCGTCATTGCTTGCTACTCCGATCCAGGGCTTCGTTCTGCGCGCGAGGTCACCGATCGTCCGGTGTTCGGCATCGCCGAGAGCGGTCTATCGACGGCGTTGTCGCTCGGCGACCGGATTGGTGTCATCTCGATCCTGGCGCAGTCGGCGGCGCGCCACACAATCTACGCGCGCTCGCTGATGCTCGAGCGACGGATCGCGGCCGATCTCCCGATTGGACTCGGAATTTCGGAGCTCCGTGACTCGTCTCGGGTTGCCGATCGCATGCTCCGGGTCGGCCGCGAGTTGAAGGATTCGCATGCCGCGGACGTGGTCGTGCTCGGATGTGCCGGGCTTGCGAATCATCGCGAGCGGCTCGAGCGCGAGTTGCGAATCCCTGTGGTCGAGCCGACGCAGGCGACGGTCGCCCTTGCAATGACCGCAGTGCGCCTCGGATATCGCCACGGATGGGCGGAACACGCTCGCGCGTCGCCAAATTCCGGCCGTAGCTCGGAAATCGAGACGCAGTACACGCTAGCGGCGCTGCGGCAAGTGCCCTGAGCAAAAAACGCCGCCGCTGCGACGCATCAGCATCGCGCCGCCTGCTGCCGATACCAGCAACGCTCGGCGCGCCCGTGCCTCACTGCGTCGCTTCCGCAACAGCGAAAACCGAATGCATCACGGGCTTTGAGAGGCGCCATGAACGAAAAGGAACTTCGCGAGGCCGCCCGCAAGCACATCGTGCCGGCCGGCATCCTGACGGACGTGGTTCCCGCCTGGGAGGGCCCGATCTTCGCCAAGGCCAAGGGCAGCATCGTTTGGGACACTGCCGGAAAGGAGTATCTCGATTTCAACTCGGGCCAGATGTGCTCGGCTCTCGGCCATAACAACCCGCGCATCACAAAAACCATCCGCGAGCAGGCCGACGTTCTCACCCACGCGAGCTCGGTCCTCTACAATGTGCCGCAGATCGAGCTAGCCAAGCGGATCGCGGACACTCTCGACCCGCCCCTCACCCGCTCGCTGTTCCTGCAGTCGGGCTCGGATGCCAACGAGGCCGCTGTCCTGCTCGCCCGTCGCGCGACCAAGCGGAACGGCGTCGGCGCTCTCTCGCTCGCGTTCCACGGCTTCAGCGACGTGACGCGAGCCTTGAGCTTCTTCGGCGCGAGCCCGGGCTACGGCCCGAGCCAGCCCGACGTGCACGCGCTCCCCACGCCCTATTGCTACCGCTGCCCCCACAAGGGCGAGAGCTGCTGCTTGGCGCCCCTCCATTACGGCCTCGAAGCACTCGACAAGGACTGCCCGGGCGGCCCCGCGGCCGTGATCGTCGAGCCGCTGATCAGCGCGGGCGGCGTGATCGAGCTTCCGAAGGAATACCTCTCCGGCCTCAAGACGGAATTGGAAAAACGTGGCTCGCTCCTGATTTACGACGAGGCGCAGACGGGCCTCGGCAAGCTAGGCACCATGTACGCCTATCAACACGTGGGCGTAACGCCCGACATGATGACGCTTTCGAAGCACTTGGGCGGCGGTCTCGCGGTCAGCGCCCTCGTCACCACCGACGAAATCTCCAAGACGGCGACCGAGGGCGGGCTCATGTACGGCCACTCCCACGGGGCGGACCCGATCTGTTGCGCCGCCGGCACCGCCAGCATCGACGAGATCGTCGAAAACGATTTCCCGAAGCGCGCGGCTGAACTTGGCGAGCATTGGCAAGGCCGGATGCGAAGCCTGCAACAGAAGTACGAGATCATCGGCGACATCCGGGGGCGCGGCATCCTGCAGGGGATTGAACTCGTGCGCGACCGCATGACCAAGGAGCCGGCAGCGAAAGAGGCCGACTCCATCTTCCGTCATTGCCTGAAGGACGGCCTTCTCTTCTCGCTTCGAGGGCGACTCAAGAACGTGTTCCGGTTCGTGCCGCCGTTCACCACCACGATCGCCGAGCTCGACAAAGCCGTCGACATCATGGAGGGTGCGACCCGAAAGACCCTCGGACTGAAGTAGCAAGCTACGGGAAAATCGCTGAGAAACGTGGTAATGCAATGAAGAAGCGGAAAGAAAAATTCGACATCGTTACGTTCGAGCTGATCAAGAACGGCCTCTCCGAGATCGCCGACGAGATGATGACGACGCTCTATCGTACCGGGCGATCGGTCAATACAACGCAGACCCTCGACTGTTCTGCCGGGTTGACGGATGAGAAGGGCCAACTGGTCGCCCAGGCGCTCGCCTTGCCGGGCCATCTCGGGACCTTTCCGGGCGTGATGCAGACGATGTTCGCCCGGTTCGGCGGCTCGATGCTGCCGGGTGATGTATACCTCTCCAACGACCCCTACAGCGTCGGGCTCCACCTCCCGGACATCGTGGTCGTGCGGCCGCTCTTCATCAAGAAGGAGCTCGTGGCCTTTGCCCTCA
>JANXZT010000099.1 GCA_025355395.1 Betaproteobacteria bacterium | reverse complement strand
GGCTGCATTTACTGTTTCGCGCGCCCGTCCCACGCGTATCACGATCTTTCGCCCGGCATTGATTTCGAGACCAGGCTCTTTGCCAAGGCCAACGCCCCCGAGCTCCTTCGCGCCGAGCTCGGGAAGCCGGGCTATCGCTGCGAGAGCATTACCCTTGGCATCAACACCGATGGCTATCAGCCGATCGAGCGTGACTGGAAGCTCACCCGAAAGTGCCTCGAAATATTGCACGCGTGCGACCATCCGGTTTCGATCGTAACCAAATCGGCGCTGATCGAGCGCGATCTCGATCTCCTGGCGCCGATGGCGGCGAAGGGTCTGGCCGAAGTCTTTCTGAGCATCACCACCCTCGACAAGGACATTGCGCGAAAGCTCGAGCCCCGGGCAGCCGCGCCGCAGCGCCGCCTGGAGACACTCTCAACCCTGAGCAACGCGGGCGTACCGGTTGGCGTGTTGATCGCGCCGGTGATTCCGCAATTGACCGACAAGGATCTGGAAGCGATCCTGGAAGCGGCCGCCGCGCACGGCGCTCGCCAGGCGGGCTACGTGATGCTGCGCCTGCCCCTCGAGGTGGCGCCTCTTTTCCGCGATTGGCTCGACGCGCACTATCCGTTGCGGGCGGCGCACATCATGAGCCTGGTGCAGCAGATGCGCGGCGGCAAGGATTACGACGCGCAGTGGGGCATCCGAATGCGCGGCACCGGTGCGTTTGCCGATCTTATCGCCCGGCGCTTCCAGATCGCCTGCCGGCGCTTCGGCCTGGACCGCACGCACACGGCCCTCGACACGTCGCACTTTATCGCGCCGGAGCGGGACGTCATCAACGCGGCCCCCCGGAGTTCGCAAGGCGACCTTTTCGGCTGAGTGGTTCGGTCGTGACCTGTCGGCGCGGCTGCTGCTTGCGATAAGAAGCCGGAGACGGCACCATCCGCCCAATGAACCTTTGCACACGTCGCGCGCGATGGCGTGGGACTTGTGCAGTTCCCTACCAGCCGTTCCATCCCGGGAGGATCGATGCGCAACGTAAACCACATTGCCGTATGGGCTGCCGCCATTACGCACTTCGCGACCGGCGCGATCTGGTATTCGGTGCTGGCGCAACCGTGGCTCGCCGGCATCGGCAAGACGATGGCAGAACTGACCCGTGACAACGGTGGTTCGCCGTTGCCCTACGTGATCGGCTTCGTGACCCTCCTGGTGATGGCCTACGTCATGGCCTGGATTCTGCAACGGCTCGACGCCCGCACCATCGGGGCGGGTGCGCAGGTTGGGGCCGCGTTGGGTTTCGGTCTCGTTGCCATGCAGCTCGGACTCAATTACGCCTTCGAGTGGCGAGCGTTGTCGCTGTGGCTCATCAATGGCGGTTATGCGGTTCTGGGACTTGCCGTCGTGGGCGGCATCATCGGCGGTTGGCACCGCAGCCAATCGCAGGCGGCCGACGCGATCGCATGACCACGCTCACCGAGCGCCTGGCCGGTTGCTACTCCGGGGCCGTGCACGACGTGTTGCGACTGATGGGGTACGAGCACATCGTGCTGCCACCGTCGATCAAGGCCATCGCGCCCGGTACACGCCTCGCGGGCCCCGCATGGACGGTCTCCGGGCACATCGATCGCACCCGCACCCGCGACCAGACACTCCTCGGATGGTGCACGTTGCTCTCCAAAGCGCCGTCCGGGCACGTTGTCGTTTGCCAGCCGAACAATCACGAAGTCGCGCTCATGGGCGAGCTTTCGGCGCAAACATTGCAAGCGCGCGGCGTGCTGGGCTATGTCGTCGATGGCGGCTCGCGTGACACCGACCTCGTTCTGGCGCAGGGCTTTCCGGTGTTCTGCGCGTTCCTGACGCCCGCCGACATCGTCGAGCGCTGGATTCCCGACCGATTTAGCGAACCCGTAACCATTGGCACCTGCACCATCACCACCGGCGATTACCTTCTCGGCGACCGTGACGGAGTCGTGGTGATTCCAGCCGCGATCGTGGACGAGGTCGTTGCGCGCACCGAAGAAGTGGTTGCGACCGAATCGAAAATGCGCCGGGCGCTGGTGAGCGGCATGGATCCAGTGGAGGCGTATCGCACTTACGGCAAGTTCTGACCGTGGCAGGCGTCCACGACCTTGCCTTGTTCGTTCTTTCGGGGCTGCTGCTCAACATCACCCCGGGGTCCGATACGCTTTATATCGTCGGCCGCAGCGCCGCTCAAGGCGCTCGTGCAGGCGCGGTGGCAGCACTGGGCATCGGCACGGGATGCTGCATCCACATCCTTGCTGCCGCGATCGGGTTGTCGGCCTTGTTGCTGGCTTCCGCCACGGCCTTTACCGTGGTCAAGCTCTTTGGCGCCGCCTACCTCGTCTATATCGGTGTCGCGCTGCTTCGATCGAGGGCCGCGGCCGAGATTCCGCGCCAGGAGGCCGCAGCGCCATTGCGCAGGGTGTTCCTGCAAGGCCTCCTGACCAATGTTCTGAACCCCAAGGTGGCGCTTTTTTTCGTCGCTTTCCTGCCGCAGTTCGTCGTGCCCGATGCGCCGCATCAATTTGCCGCACTGCTCGTGCTCGGGCTCATTTTCAACATGAACGGCACGATCTGGAACCTGCTGGTTGCGGCGCTGGCGGCGCGCGGCCGCAACGCATTGACCCGGCGCACAGGCACGAACTGGATCGCGCGCGTGACAGGAAGCCTGCTGGTCGTTCTCGGCGTGCGCCTCGCGTTCATGGCCCCGCCCTGAACGAATCCCATCAGCGCGACTCGAGGCGCGCGCCACAATAACCGCTGATGTCGGCGCCCGCGAGCGCAAGGACATAAGACGCGCTCGCTAATGCCGGTTGCCGCCGTACCAGCGCCATCGCCACCCACAGCACAACCGGCGTGGTCACCTTCAATATCGGCAACAGCGCTTTCGCCGCCCCGCGCCGGCGCGCCAGCAAGTACACAGGATGGCGCACATGCGTCCCGAGATCTTCTCCGCGCGCGACGAGGGCCTGGTAGTAATTGAATTTGGCGTGCCCGGTGCTCCAGGCGAGAGCGCGCCAATGGGCAACCGACATGTCGTTGTGGTGGGTGCACAACGGCGCGTCGATGCGGCCCATCGGCAGCGCACGGGCCGAGGCGTGATGCGCGAGCGCGGTCTCCGCGAAGCGCAGCAGCGCGGGATCGAATCCGCCCAAGGCGTCGAACGCCGTGCGGCGGATGACACTGTTGCCGCCGAGAGTAAAGACGCCTTTGGCTTCGGCCCGGCGCTCGTGCCGGTCGTTATGCAGTCCGACCAGCATTCCCAGCCGTCGCTGTTGCGCATTGCGTCGTGGCGCCCAAGCCAGCGCAACCTCGGGGTGATCGGCGAAATAGGCATGGATACGCTGCGCCGCGTCCGGGACCAGCACCGTGTGGCCCTCCATGAAAAACAGCAGCTCGCCGGTAGCGCGGCGGCAGCCGGCGTCATAGAAGAGAATCTCGTTGGCAATCACGTCACCGCTTTGCGGGAGCCGAAGCACCACATCGGCTTGCCCGATCAAGGCGGCGAGCTCCGGATCGCGAGCCTCGCGTTGCGCGATTTCCGGTCCGATCACCGCGACCACTTCAATGCCTGCCCGCCCTTGCTGGCCGACAGCGGAGGTCAGCGCGCCCCATCCGAGGTCGCGGCGATCGAGCAAAGGCAGGACGATCGACACTTTCATGGTGTAGATACCATGATCGGAATCCAACAGGCACGAAAGCGATGCGCCAACCGGCGCGAGCCGATTCCTCGACGGCACGCCGAGCCGCCATCCAGGCCGGAAATGAACCCCGCGCTACAATCGGTGATCACAGCCCTGCGCACCTTCATCGCTCATGATCCGCAACCCCGCGTCGCTGACGCCGGGAGCCCGCCTCTGCCGCGTTGCGGCGCGCGCGAGTATTGCCTCGACTCATGGCCCTACTTCCCAAGCCCGCCGCCACGCTCATCGCGCATCCGGGCCAGTTCGCGCTGTGCGTGCTGAAAGCGTTTCGTGCCAATCAGGGATTCCTGCTAGCAGGCGCCGTGGCGTACTACACGCTGCTGTCGATCGTGCCGCTGCTGATTCTACTGGTGCTGGCCTTGGTCCATTTCGTCGACCAAGCCGAGCTTCTGGCGACGTTGTCGCGCTATCTCGAGCTAATAGCGCCGGGGCAGTCGCGCGCCCTCGTC
>JANXZT010000086.1 GCA_025355395.1 Betaproteobacteria bacterium | reverse complement strand
GCATCGGCATGGCGCTCGACGCGGCGCTCAACCTTTTCCAGTGGGACCGCGTGGCGGTGATCCTGATCGCGATCTTCGCCGTGGTAGTGGTCGCGGAGATCGTGGTTACACAACTTCGCAAAGGTGATTTAGCTGAGCTTCGCCATTCTTGCGGGGCAAGGTAAACGCGAGAGTTGAAGCGGACCGCTCCGTCATTCCCGCGCACGCGGAAGTCCCAACACCTGATGCCATCGCTCCGTCATTCCCGCGCACGCGAAAGTCCCAACACCTGATGCCATCGCTCCGTCATTCCCGCGCACGCGGAAGTCCCAACACCTCATGTCATCGCTCCGTCATTCCCGCGCACGCGGGAATCCATTTTGTTGCGCGTCAGAAGACGGCAGTTCAACCTCGAGAGAATCCCAATCAATGTCAAAATGGATCCCTGCGTTCGCAGGGATGACGAAGCGATGGCATCAGGTGTTGGGACTTCCGCGTGCGCGGGAATGACGGAGCGATGCGCTTCAGGTGTTGGGACTTCCGCGTGCGCGGGAATGACGAAGCGGTGCGCTTCAGATCTCGCGCTTACCTTGCCCCGCACGAATGGCGAAGCTCAGCTAAATCACGCGCTTGCGTAGCTGCGTGACCACGACCTCTGCAATCACTACCACGGCGAAGATCGCGATCAGGATCACCGCCACGCGGTCCCACTGGAAAAGGTTGAGCGCCGCGTCGAGCGCCATGCCGATGCCCCCTGCCCCCACGAGCCCCAGCACCGCCGATTCCCGCACGTTGATGTCCCAGCGAAAAAGCGCGATCGACCAGAATGCGGGCTTGACCTGCGGCCAGTAACCGAACGTCAGGCGCGATGTCCATGACGCGCCCGCTGCGGTAAGCGCCTCGATGGGCCCGGCGTGTGCTTCCTCCAGCGCTTCGCCACAGAGCTTGCCGACGAAGCCGATCGAGCGAAAGGCAATGGCGAGGGTGCCGGCCAGCGGCCCGGGACCGAAGATGCCGACGAACAGCAGCGCCCACACCAGCGAATTGACCGAGCGCGACGACACCAGCACCAGCTTGGCGAGGAGGTTGATCGGCGTGGAAGGGACCAGGTTGTGCGCCGCCAGAATGCCGACGGGCAACGCCAGTACCAAGGCGAGCAAGGTGCCGAGGGAGGCGATGTTGAGCGTCTCCACCAGCGCCTCATGCACCGTTCCAGGGTAATGCGCCCAATCCACGGGCCACATCCGCGAAAGCAGATCGACCACCTGCTCCGGCGCGTCCGCCAGGAATTCCGGAATGATCTCAATCGTTTGCAGGGAGGCAACGATCGCCGCCGTCATCACGAGGTAGACGGCGAATCGCGCCAGCCGCTGGGCCGAAGTGAAGCGGCGCCACTCGCGCGCCGCGACGGGCGATTGCATCGCGGTAGGGGTGCTCGCCATCAGTCGTCCTGCAGTGGCTGCAGTTTGGGCGCGGCGCGGCCGCGGCGCCATAGATCGGCGAACGTGGCATTGCCGATGAAGATGCGGCGCACGGCCGTGGCCATCAACTCGCCGGCCATGATGATGGCGATGATCGAAAGCAGGATGGCGCAGACAAAGTCGTAATCGAAGCGCTGAAAGGCCGCAAAGAGCGTTCCGCCAATACCGCCGGCACCGACGATGCCCACCATGGTGGAATTGCGAAGGTTCGAATCGAGCTGATAGGTGGCAAAGCCGATGAAGCGCGAAAAGACCTGCGGCAAAACGCCAAAGCCGAGCACCGACGCAAACGGTGCCCCCGTGGCGCGCACTGCTTCAACCTGCTTCAACGAAATTTCCTCGATGGCTTCGGTAAAAAGCTTGCCGATGAACCCGATGCTGGCGACCGTGAGCGCAAGAACGCCGGCCAGTGCTCCGAATCCCACCGCCTTTACAAACACGATGGCGACGATCACCGGATGGAACGACCGCGCGGTTACGATCAGAAACCGTGCCGGCCAGCTCGCCCATGCCGGCATCAGGTTGCGCGATGCGCACAAGCCGATGGGGAGCGCCAGCACGATGCCCAGTGCCGAGGCGAGCACTGCGATCTGGAGACTTTCCAGCAGCCCTTTGACCAGGATTTCCCAGCGCGTGAAGTTCGGCGGAAAGAGGCGCGAAAAAAAGTGCGCCGCGTTTTCGAGTCCGATCTCGACCCTCGCCCATGAGATATCCATCTGCGCGCAGGCCCATACGACATAGACGAGAAGCGCTACGCCGGCGATCCGCGGCCAAACGCTCGACCGGAAGGGATTGTCGAGCGGCGCCGGAAGATCAGTCGCGGCGCGCATCGCTCGTGCTGCGAATGTCGAGCGACGCCAGGGCGAGGCGCTCGACGCTCACGCGACAAGACAACGCCGCGTTAATGCAGCCAGCCTTCGCCGCCATAGATCACCTTGAGCTTGCCATCATCGAGATCGCCGGGCGGGCCGTCGAACACGATGCGGCCGCCGGACATGCCGACCACGCGATCGGCGAAGCGCTTCGCGAGCTCGACGTCGTGCATGTTGATCAGCACGGGAATCTCGCGCGAGCGCGCGATGTCGGCGAGAAGCTGCATGATCTCGACCGACGTCTTGGGGTCGAGCGATGACGTCGGCTCATCCGCGAGCAGCAGTTTGGGCTCCTGCATCACTGCGCGCGCTATGCCCACCCGCTGTCGCTGGCCGCCGGAAAGCGCGTCCGCGCGCTGGTTGGCGAATCCCGTCAGTCCCACCACATCGAGCAGCTCGAACGCGCGGCGGATGTCGGCCGGGGGAAACTTGCGCCGCCATGCCCGCCATGCCGAAACGTAACCCAATCGTCCCGACAACAGGTTTTCCATCACCGTCAGCCGCTCGACCAGGTTGTACTCCTGGAACACCATGCCGATATGGCGACGGGCGTGCCGCAACCCCGCACCGGACAACCGCGCGACGTCGGTGCCATCGAACAGGATCGCCCCTTGCGTGGGCTCGATCAGCCGGTTGATGCAGCGTATGAGCGTCGACTTGCCGGTGCCGGACGGCCCGATGATCGCCGTGATGCCGCGGGCCGCGATATCGAGATTGACGTCCTGGAGCACCGGCACGCCGGCGACGTACGATTTCGAAAGGTGCTGGAGGGTCAGCATGCGGCCTAATCAGGAATACGCTTTACGTAAACGCCTCGTTATCGCATACACCGATTCGTCATTCCCGCGCACGCGGAATCCAGGCACCGTATACACCTCTCCGTCATTCCCGCGCACGCGGAATCCGGGCACCGTATACACCACTCCGTCATTCCCGCGCACGCGGTAATCCATTT